>SSGK01000067.1 GCA_008015855.1 Candidatus Altimarinota bacterium
CTCGTTGTAAGATAGTAGAATGATTCGTTTACACCTGCTCGTTTTAATAACTTGTTAATTTGACCAAAAAATTCTCATGCTTGCTTATCAGTAATATATGCTTTTGCAAATTGTTTACATTGAATATTAAGAATTTTACCATTTCGTTCAGCTTTTATATCAATTCATTTATGATATTTTTCAAAAGTTGATACAGTATATCACTCTTTCTCTAGTAGATATGTGGTTAAATATTCAAAATCTTTATCGGTTAGATCAAAGGTTATTTTTAGAAGAAATAATTTTTGATCTTCATTAAATCAAGTCCTCTTTGAGAGAAATTTAAGCCGTTTTTGTTTTTTTTCTTCAAGAATTTCAAGTATATCTTTAAATGGAATCTGTGTTTGAACCATATAAATATGTTATTATATATTAATAATAACATATTTAATTTGTAAATACAAAAAATCCCACTCAATTAAAGTGGGATTTTCTTGATAAGATATTATTTCTCCTCAACATCAGCTTCTACACTTCCATCATCATTCTTCTTTTCTTCTGTTCCTTCTGGTTTTGCATCACCAGCATGAGCATAGATAGCTTGTCCGATCTTCATCATGATGTCCGTGAGTGTCTTCGTAGCTGCTTCGATAGATTCTTTTGTTGCATTTGCATCAGCGAGCACTTTCTTGAGTTCTTCGATTTTTGCCTTTGCTTCTTCTCCATCCTTTTCTTCGTATTTTCCCTTATTATCTTCGAGGGTTTTCTCTGCTTGGTAGACACTGGAATCTGCCATATTACGAGCTTCGATAGATTCTTTCTTTTTCTTGTCAGCTTCGCGATTTGCTTCCGCCTCTTTAACGAGCTTATCTACTTCATCATCGCTCATACCAGTTGATCCTTGGATCGATACCTTTTGTTCTTTCCCAGTTCCTTTATCCTTTGCGGTTACATGGAGTACTCCAGAAGCATCGATATCAAATATTACTTCAATCTGTGGGATTCCACGTGGAGCAGAAGCGATACCATCTAAGATAAAACGTCCGAGAGATTTGTTGTCACCCGCCATTTCACGTTCACCTTGGAGAACATGGATTTCTACGGATGGTTGGTTATCAACGGCAGTTGAGTATACCTGTGATTTGCTTGTTGGGATAGTTGTATTGCGTTCAATCATTCGAGTCATTACTCCACCAAGTGTTTCGATACCAAGTGAAAGTGGTGTAACATCGAGAAGAAGAACGTCCGTTACATCTCCTTGGATAATACCAGCTTGGATAGCAGCACCAGCAGCTACTGCTTCATCAGGATTGACACTTGAGTTTGGTTTTTTTCCGAAGAATTGTTCCACCTTTGCAAATACCATAGGTACGCGTGTTGAACCACCAACGAGGATAACCTCATCAATCTGTGATGTCTGAAGTCCTGCATCAGCGAGTACTTTTCGACATGGTTCGATAGAACGTTCTACGAGATCACTAATTAGTTCTTCAAATTTCGCACGAGTGAGTGTGATGTTGAGATTGCTTGGAACACCATTATTCATAGCAATGAATGGTTCATTGATTTCAGTTTGAGTAGAGCTTGAGAGTTCAATCTTTGCACGTTCAGCAGCCGTACGAACACGTTGAACTGCCATAGCATCCTTGCGAAGGTCGATTCCTTCCTTTGCTTGAAATTCTGCCATAACCCATTCAAAGATTCTTTGATCGAAGTCATCACCACCAAGATGTGTATCCCCATTGGTTGCGAGAACTTCTACGGTTCCTTCGCTTCCGATTTCGATAACAGAAATATCAAATGTACCTCCACCAAAATCGTATACTGCCACCTTTTGATCTTTTCTCTTGTCACTTCCATAGGCAAGTGCTGCAGCCGTTGGTTCATTTACAATACGCTTTACATCGAGACCAGCAATCTTACCAGCATTGATCGTTGCTTGACGCTCAGAGTCGTTGAAGTATGCTGGAACAGTAATTACTGCTTCTGTTACCTTTGTTCCGAGAAATTTTTCAGCATCTTCCTTGAGCTTCTCAAGTACCTTTGCGGAGATTTCTTCTGGACGAACACCCTTTCCATTCCATTCGATGAGACATCCACCATCTGGTCCTTCGGTTACAGTAAATGGAACATTCTTAAGTTCATTTTGTACTTCGCTAAATTTGCGTCCGATAAAACGCTTTGCAGAATAGATAGTTTGCGCAGGATTTACTACTGCCTGACGACGAGCTGGCATACCAACGATTGTTTCACCATTTTTGTTTGCAACCACTGATGGAGTAGTACGTCCACCTTCCGCATTTGGAATAACCTTTGCTTGTCCACCTTCCATGAAGGCAACACACGAGTTGGTAGTTCCAAGATCGATACCAATAATCTTACTCATATTTGTAATTATAAAATGATATAAATTTCTTCGATTTCTCGAAGTATGGAATCATTGTAGCAGATTTTTTTTCCGTGTCAAAACATTTTTAGCACATTTTTAATCTAGGTGCTAATATATTATTTTTACAATTATCTTGAAAATAGGGAAGCTTTGTTATAATGCTTTTACGAATGGGATAATTTCTATTTTTCTATGGAACAAAAGATGGATTTTTCACATCAGTGGAATCATCATGAAATGGAAGATTCTGCTATGAAACAACGCCAAATTGAAAAGATGTGGCATGAATATGAGGAATGGAAGATACGAGAAGGAATCGCACTCTCCATGCAGGTGGATGAGGAAATTCGAATGTTTCAGATCTGGAAGGGAACATTGCGAAAATTTAAACAAGAAATCCTCCTTCTCTTACTCCGTGTTCAGACTGAAAATCCTCCGAGGGATACACTCCTCTTGTTTCCAATTATCCAAACAAAAAAATTGAATCCTGACACATTGAACTATGAATAATTTTTCACACGAAGACATCGTGGTACATAATTGACCACTGACGATTGATGGGGTATATAGTTCGACTGATGCCCTGGCAGAATTTTTTCCCGAACTTACCCGAGACCTCCATATTCATTTTGCAACCATAAAGTGCATTGTTGGAGCTTTTTCTTCGCCGAAAATATCCTTTGTAATATACAAGACAAAAGAGGTTGCATCGTATGTTATTGCCTCTATTCCTGATAAAGAATCCGGAAGAAATCGAATTGTATGATTGGCTGTTCTAAAAGAATGAAAGGCTATTCAGGAAGCAATTGATCGGCTCATTGAAGATGATAACCTCTTCCATCCTGACGACTCTGAGAATGCTCGACTTTGACTCTCATCATTATATTGTTCACTTCCAAATTAATATGACTCATCAAAAATACCAACTTCATCGTTCGAATGGAGAGCTCGTAGAGATGACTCTCTCTGACATAATTGCTCAAAATGAACGTACTCTCCTCTATTTTTATCCCAAAGATAATACGCCAGGGTGTACAAAGGAGGCAATGGATTTTACACGTTTGAAGCAGGATTTTTGAAAGCTTTGAATCCAGATAATTGGAGTTTCTCGTGATAGTATTACTTCCCATGGAAAGTTTACCATTTCATGTGCGCTTTGAATCGATCTCATTTCTGATTCGGATGAAGTGCTTCATAATCAATTCTGAGTTATTGGTGAGAAAAAGAATTATGGTAAAGTGAGTATCGGAGTCATCCGTTCTACTTTTCTTCTCGATAATCATGGTAATATTGTTCAAGAGTGGAGAAATGTGAAGGCAACAGGGCATGCGGAAAAAGTGCTTCGAGAAGTAACCACTCTATAATATGCTTCTTTCTTCTGAATATCGTCTCATTGTATGAGAATGTCGAGAGAAAATCCAGAATGGAGAATGTCAGGAATCTCAGTGTCATACAAGATGTGAAACGCTCCCAACAGCCCATATATTGCGTTATTATCAAGCCCCCAATCCACTTACCATTGATTCTATGCTTCATCCCTCATTGTATCGACATGATTCAAATTCCTTGGTTATTCACGGAATGGCTGAAAGATTTCCAACACCCTTTTGAGAGGCGATTGCACTTTCAGCACATAAAAAACAATCGGCCTATTTTCATCTTCAAAATGAAGCGTGAATTGACTCTATAACACTCAATGAATTTTCTCTTCTTGCATCATTTTCAAGAGAAAATCCTGATATCTTTCGTGTGGGTTTTTCGGAAGATGGAGAAGTTATGTCGGTAGAAGATATTGTAACGGGCGTAAGGAAGCTTGTACAGACGAATACTTTTCAGTACCCAAGAGGGGTGAAAAATCTTCCAGAAGAAGTTATGAAAAAAGTAGAAGATATGACTTCTACTTTGGGACGTATTTTATGACAGATATAGACTTATTTTATCTCGCGGAGTATAAGATAGGCGATATACCAAACATACATAAAAACAAGGATCATTCATTCAGTTCGTCCAATTCGATGTCGTATCCAGAGTTGGGAAAGTGAGAGGAGGAGAATCGGCGCAAAGAGTGCAACGAGGAGATCAATTTGCATTGAACTCTCAAGAATAAGGGGATGAATAATTGATGAGAATCCAATGATAATGAGAATATTCAGGATATTTGAACCAATGATATTCCCGATAGTAATACTCGTTCGTTTTTTTAGCGCTGCCACGAGTGAGGTTGCCAGTTCTGGAACAGATGTTCCCACTGCAACAATAGTAAGTGCGATAATGCTTTCAGAGAGTCCATATATTTTTGCAATTGCCACGGCTCATTCCACCAAAATCTTCCCACCGAAAAAGAGTCAAAATATTCCTCATGCAATATAAAAAATGGCCCGTCTCGTTGAGACTATATGCATCGTTTCATCGATATCAGGAGTTTCTATTACTTTCCCACGAATGTTATAAATAAAGAAAACAATCGCGAACAAAAGAAGAAGAATCCCATCGATACGAGATATAACATTGGATGTTGCTCCATCAAAAAATATATCACTCGAAAGAAGGATGAGGAGGAGGGTGGTAAGGATGGCAAGTGGGAGATCGATGAGGAGGGTGGATCGCGCGAGTGTCATCGGAATAATGATTGCCGTCAATCCAAGGATAAGAAGGATGTTTGCAATATTGGAACCTATCACATTTCCAAGTGCTATATCATAATGACCGTCCCAAGTCGAGAGGAGTGAGACAATAAGTTCTGGCGCGGATGTTCCAATCGCAACAATGGTAAGTCCTATTACCATTTCTGAGATTCAAAATTTGCGTGCTACGTTCACGGATCAATCAACGAGCATATTAGCAGCATAAGCAAGGACACAGAGTCCTCCCAGTATAAATGAGAATGCAGAAAAAAGTTCCATAGAAATCAAAAAATGTTAGCTACAGTCTAGCATGTTGTGTGAAAAAATGCAATTCTAGGTCTTTATTGGTTGAGATTTTCATAAATTTTCATATAGTTCTCTGAATAATTTTTCCAATGAAATCAGATTCCCCATTTAAATTACATTCTGAGTATGCCCCTACTGGGGATCAGCCTCGCGCAATTCAATCATTAGTGAGTTCCTTTCGTGAATGACATCAATTCCAAGCTCTTCTCGGAGTAACGGGATCTGGGAAGACCTTTACTATGGCAAATATTATCAATGAACTTCAGAAACCAACCCTGATTATTGCCCATAACAAAACGCTCGCAGCACAACTGGCACAAGAATTTAAGGAGTTTTTTCCAGAAAATGCAGTACATTATTTTGTATCTTACTATGATTATTATCAACCAGAAGCATACGTTGTAAAAACGGGGTCATACATTGAAAAAGAGGCAACTATTAACGAAGAAATTGACCGACTTCGCCATGCGGCTACAGAATCTCTTTTAACTCGAAAGGATGTGATTATTGTGGGATCTGTTTCCTGTAGATATGGTATCGGAGGAGTGGATGAATATGAAAAACAAGTTATTACTATTGAAAAAGGGAAAAGTTATATTCTCGAATGTTTAATCGAAAATCTGGTATCCCATCAATTCAAGCGATCAACGGCTGATTTTAAACCTGGAATGTTTCGAGTGCTCGGTGATACATTTGAAATATGGCCATCTTCTTCTGAGGAGGTGATTACATTTGAATTTTTTGGAGATGAATTGGAGCGTATTACGAAGAGAATTCCTCTCACTTATGAGGTTATAGAAGAATTAGAAGAGGCGGTTATTTTTCCAGCAAAACACTTTGTAACGTCTCGTTCTATTGTTGATGAGATTCTTCCAAGAATCAAAGCGGAATTAGATGAGCGAATTGCAGCATTTATAGAAATGGGAAAGCCACTTGAAGCGGAACGCATAAAACTTCGTGTGGAATATGATATGGAAATGCTCCAGGAAGTTGGCTATGTAAATGGGATTGAAAATTATTCATACTATCTTTCAAATCGCCTTCCCGGAGATCCGCCTTCCACTCTTATGGATTTCTTCCCAGAAGATTATCTCACATTTATCGATGAATCGCATATTACGGTTCCTCAGATTGGAGGTATGTATGCATGAGATCGTGCTCGCAAAATGAACTTAGTGGAGTATGGTTTTCGCCTTCCTTCGGCACTCGAGAATCGCCCACTTCAATTTGATGAATTTGAAAAAAAGATTCATCAAACTCTCTTTGTTTCAGCAACGCCAGCACAATATGAGATAGAGAAATCATCTATTATTGCTGAGCAGGTAATTCGTCCAACCTGACTTCTTGATCCATTGATTGAAATAGAAGATATGGAATTTATGGTTGATTCTTTGATGCGAGAAATCGTGCGTATACGCGACAATAATGAACGTGCACTGATTACAACAATCACAAAAAAATCAAGCGAAGATCTCGCTCTCTATCTTGCGGAAAATGGAGTAAAAGTTCGATATCTCCATTCTGAAATCGAAACAATTGAACGACTCGAAATTCTTCGTGAATATCGACTTGGAAAGATTGATGTGATTGTTGGGGTAAATCTCTTACGTGAAGGACTCGATCTTCCAGAGACCTCTTTTATCGGTATCTTAGATGCTGAAAAAGTTGGATTCTTGCGCTCGAAAACATCCCTCCTTCAGATTATTGGTCGTGCTGCGCGTAATGCGAATGGGAAGGTGATTATGTACTCGCATGGTATGAAGATATCAACCGCGATGCATGATGCGATCGAAGAGACAGAACGAAGGCGTACTATTCAGATGGAATACAATACACTTCACGGTATTACACCAAAAACAATTATTTCGAAGGTGAAAGATCTCGCTGGATGACTCGGTAAGAAAAAGGATTCGTTTGATTTTGAGACGAGTGAAGAGAAGAAGACAGCACGATTGAAGCGTCTTGAATTGGAGATGGATGTTGCGAGTGCAAATCTTGATTTTGAACGCGCAGCGGAAATTCGAGATGAGCTTTTTGCACTCAAAAAAGGTCGATAATTGACAGTATATAATTATTATGGTATAATTCCAATATAATTATTTCAAAAAAATGACTTCAAAAGATACGTTAGCCATCGTAAGTGACTTGCACGAACTGGTTGATAGTCTTGAAATCCCAGAAGAAAGGAAGACCAAAGAAGTAGTAAAAATGCTACGAGACATGGTTCGACTTATTTCTGTGAATCTTAAATTCTTTGAAGAGATTCTCGCAAGAAAGTATTACGATCCAAGGGATTTTTTCCTCCATATAAAGAGCTTTTTTGAACAGGAGTTTGAAGGAATTGAAATGTCAGCATATCGATATGATAAAGACCGTTGAGTCTTGGTTGATTATGAAGATAGGGAATTTCTTACGCCTTCTGAAATAGAGTCAAAAAGTGAATTTGCACTTGAGAAAATGGCGCTCCATGGGAAGGGCGATAAGTTCTATCAACCAAATAAAAACGAAGGTCCAACTGATAAAATAGGGGTGATATGAATGGATACTGCCTTCGGAGATAGGGCCCTGCTTACCTTTAAGGCAAATAGTCCTGAGGGTGCATCGCTGAATTCGCAACATTTAAAGCGTTTTTTCTTTGCACGAGTGGTAAAGCTCATTATGAAACACGTGCTTCAGTCTATTAAAGATGCATATACGGATGAACTTACGGGAATTAATAATAGTAAAATCTTGGAAGAACTCCGTATGAGTATGGATTATTCAGTTATCATGGTAGATCTGAGTCGTTTTAAAACAATCAATGATACCTATGGACATGGAGTAGGGGATGATGTATTGAAAAAAGTTGCTGAAGCCCTGAAAGGAAGCATTCGACATGAAGATATTGCGGTAAGAGTTTCATGAGATGAGTTCTGTATACTGGTCAAAAATACCCATGCCATGACACATACAAATATCCAGGAAATTGCTCATAGAATTCAGTATGCAATCGAATGAATCGACTCTCTTTCTTGAGATGTTATCGTGCAGAATGGGAGTGATAAAATTCCTTCCATG
Organism: Candidatus Altimarinota bacterium; assembly: GCA_008015855.1. Lineage (GTDB taxonomy): Bacteria > Patescibacteriota > Gracilibacteria > BD1-5 > UBA2023 > SSGK01. Next base: position 8,356 of record SSGK01000067.1, read on the forward strand.
GATCCACTTCGTATCGAGGCATCACTCGGATACTATTTAAATAACCGAACTGCCCCCCTTCATAAGGCTCGTCATTGGGCTGATGTAGATATGTATCAATACAAGAAATCAGATGGAAAGATTGATAGAATCCTTTCCGAGATAAATGGTTTAAATGATGATGATTTTCAAAGACTCGCAACATTTCTTATTCAAAAATTGGATTTCGATGCGCTTATGAAAAAGCCTTTAGAATAACAGTATTATGTTACTACTTCATACCATGGTTCAACGTGTGTAATTACATTGCGAATCATGGGGTTTTTTTGAATGATAGTATCATGAACATTATGTCCGATAGCGTGTCATTCACGAACACTTATATTTCCATCGACTACCACATGAATTTCTATAAAGTAATCGAATCCTACTTTTTTAATAATGCAATGATGAATATTTTTTACTCCTGGTACCTTTTCAGCAATATTGGTAATTTCATGTATCATATCTTCATGTGGTGCACGATCCATGATTTCTAGGAATGCAGGACGAAATATATTGTAAGCATTGTAAAAAATAATGCTACTCGCGAGCAACGCTCCCCAGTCATCAGCGGTTGCTGGTCAACCAAGGATTCAGATAAGTATACCGATTCATGCACAGAGTGATGTGAGAGCATCACTCATGTGATGCCAAGCATCTCATTTTACAGCGGTGCTTTCTATCTCATCTCCGACATCTCCAATTTTTTTAAAGAGAGTGAATTTAATAATAATTACAACTACTAGTACAATAAGGGTCCAATATGCAGGAGTAGGGTGATTTGGTTCGGTATAAATATAATAGAGTGATCAGCGTACAATCATAATCGCAGCAAGTATCAGTGAAAATGCTACAATGATCGCCGCACTCGGTTCTGCTTTACCATACCCATAGGGGTGTTTCTCATCCGGGTTTTTCATGGAAATCTTTAATCCAATCCATACGATAATAGAAGAG
>SSGK01000038.1 GCA_008015855.1 Candidatus Altimarinota bacterium
ATTCCACCAAGCATTGCTCCAGCAATTACATACAGATAATATTCCTCCTTTTGTCATTTTTTAAAAGGATTAGGAATTTCTCATTGCTTAAAAATCTTTTTATAGAAATACCAAGTTGCAAAGAATGCAGTAATATATCCTGCAAGATCGTAGAGAATTTTTATATGCCAATAGGCAAAATCAAAAGTATCCATGAAATTTGTTTATTATTAGAAAGTATATGGAAAATAAATTATTTTCCATTTTTTTGTCACCTCTTTTCAATATAATCGTCTTATGTTTCGATAGCGCTTGTCACTTACTGATATCGTATGATTTCCTCTTCTCTTGAAAGAGTCAAAAATGGCGATCTAGAAGCCTTTTCTGCTCTCTATGACTTTTCGTATAATCGTGTGTATGCATCGATTTTTCATCGAACCCTCGATGTATCACTCACAGAAGATATTGTTTCTGAGGTCTATATGAAGGCGATTAAAAATCTAAAATCTTTAAAAGCCCAGTCAGAATGAGAATTTATAACATGGATGCTTCGAATCGCATATACACATCTTGTTGATACGATGCGTGCAAAAAAAGAGGAGACATCGCTTGATGAGATGGTGCATGATCCATGATATGAGCTTTCTCATGCTGAAGATATCGACAATAGGGGTTCACTTGAAGAGATTCTTTCATTCATGGAAACACTTCCAGAAAGAGATCGAATGATTCTTACTTTGCGAATATGGGATGATTGTAGTTATGAGGAGATTTCTCATATTACATGAGAAAAGGTTGATAACTGTAAGAAGATTGTTTCCAGAACACTTGCAAAAATTAGTGCAAATGTGGCCCATATGTTTATTATTTCACTTATTCTTTCATATGTCTCACACAGATAAGGATATCCTTGAAGAGTTATACCGCCTAGAACCAAAGCTTAAGGAGAATGAGTCAGCTATCTTAGAGATACTTGCTAAAATGCGAACAATAAAGCCTGAGATTATGATGAATGAAGATTTTCGAGAGACATTAAAATCTGAAATAATGGCACAACTTCGTTCTCAACAGAAAATCGCTTCGAAGTTATTTTCATTTCATTTTTCTCTCCCAATTATCTCCACCGCTTTTGCTTGTTTACTTATAGGAGTATTTATATCGGAGCTTCCTATTTCGCTTTTCTATAAAAATCCCTCATTCGTTCCTCAGATTATCGAAATAGATACACCTTTTTCAGGTGATACGCTCCAATATTCACGACCAGCACCAGCAGTAAATCAACCAATGGCGCTTGCATGAAATGCTACTATGATGAAGGCTGAATGAGATCGAATGATACTTCCGGTTGAACAATTTCCATTTTTTACATATGTATATACCGGAAGTATCCCCGAATATACTGGATCACTGGATGTGTATAAGAGAAATGTTGTTACCTTTTCACAAGGAGAACTTTCTTCATTTTTTGAGAAATTCCGTGTTGATGGAATCAATTTCGATGCCTTTGATGAATTTGATGTGACAAATATTTCCCTTGCTGAAAAAAGAGCACAGGGATATATCCTAAATATTGATTTTGCCAATGGTAATATTATGCTTTCAAAAAATTGGGATACATGGCAAGCTCCTTGTGTTGATGGGAATTGTCCATTGCCTCTTCCACTCAAGGAATCAGATATTCCATCCGATGAAGAACTCATAAAGATTGGAAATGAATTTCTCGAAAAATATGGTTTGTCTGATTTTTGTATGAGAAGCCCTCAGAGTGATATAAACTGGAGAATATACTATGCAGAGGCAAAGAAGATATCTCCATCTACAGCGCAAGTTCCAGAAGAGATATCCCTTGTTTATCCGCAAATGATTGATGCAACGAGAATCTATGAAGAATATGGAACATATAAATGACTCACTCTTTCGATAGATGTTCGATCTAAGAAAGTGGCAACACTTTTTGGTTTTGAGAAGCAATCCCTTATAAAATGAAAATACAGCGAACCGACGGATAAAGATACAATCGAGAAAATCATCCGATTCGGTTGACGCTATGAGATGGATGCTATGAGTGGACAAGTTCAAAAACAAATTACCTTGGGCGATCCAACTCTTTGATATGTTCGTCTTTGGGGAGAGTGATATGATAATGGACGCGGAAGGGAGTTCTATGTTCCTGCATATGTGTTTCCAATTACCCGAGAAGAGGATAGGAAAGAAACAGGAAGACAAAATATCATCGTTCCTCTCGTAAAGGATTTTGCCTCATTTTATCCATTGAACACTGTTGGAAATGAGGTTCCTCCAACTCCTACTCCACTCATGGTGCAATAAGTAACTTTGACAATAGATATTATTTATATATAAAATATCCAATCCTTTTCAAATCCGGATTGGATATTTTCAAACACATACACAAGGAGTATTTCCATGTATTACATCAGCACTCGCGGTCAATCCCCGAAGGCTCGTTTCTCTGATATCCTCCTCGCGGGCCTTGCTCCCGATGGTGGACTTTACTTGCCGGAAACATATCCTCAGGTTTCAAAGGAACAGCTGAAAGCATGGAGGCAACTCTCCTATGCAGATCTGGCCTTTGAAATTCTGTCGCTCTATACCGACGACATTCCTGCAGAAGATCTCCGTGCACTGTGTCACAAGACATATCAATCTGAAGTTTTCGGGAATATGGATCCAACCCATGCTCCGTACTATCCGATTGATGGGACTGTTTCTGATATTACCCCACTCACATGGCTTGAGCCCGGCTTCTCTCGTTCGCGTACGAAGCCGGATGCGGGGATTGCATTGCTCGGGCTATCGAATGGCCCAACACTTGCTTTCAAGGATATTGCTTTGCAATTGGTTGGGAATCTCTTCGAATATGTTCTGGATAAACGTGGGGATACTCTCACGATACTCGGCGCAACATCTGGCGATACTGGTTCAGCTGCGGAATATGCACTCCGTGGCAAGAAGGGGATTGAGGTTTTTATGCTTTCCCCCTTCAATGCTGGTATGTCTGCTTTTCAGGCGGCGCAGATGTATTCTCTTACCGATGACAACATTCATAACGTCGCTATCCATGGGATGTTTGATGATGCTCAGGATATTGTGAAAGCGATTTCTGGCGATGCTGAATTTAAAAATCAGTATCGCATCGGTGCGGTGAATTCCATTAACTGGGCTCGAATCGTTGCTCAGGTGGTCTACTATTTCAAGGCCTATCTGGCAGCAACCGAGAATGAGGAAGATGAGGTTTCGTTCATTATTCCCTCTGGAAACTTTGGGAATTCATGCGCTGGGCATATCGCTCACATGATGGGTCTTCCCATCGATAATCTCGTGGTTGCCACCAATGAAAATGACGTGCTCGTGGAGTTCTTCAAGACGGGTCGTTATGCTCCGAGGAAAAAGGCACGCATTACCTCGAGTCCTTCGATGGATATCACAAAGGCCTCGAACTTTGAGCGCTTTGTCTACGATATGGTCGGAAGAAATAGCACGATTACTCGCGAGCTGTTTGAATCCCTCGCCACAAGCGGTGAATTCAATCTTTCTGCCAATCTTGCTGCATCGAAGTATCGTTTCTTGACGGAACAAAGCAGTGATGCCGAGCGAATGCAGGCGATAGAGCTTGTGTATGAAAAACACAAACTCCTCATCGACCCGCACACGGCTGATGCCTATGTTGCATTTGGTAAGCTGGTAAATGATGATTGGCTTGGTGGCGTGCTGATTATCCTCGAGACGGCTCAGGCATGTAAATTCGATCAGTTCGTCTATGATGCAACTGGGGCAGAAGCTGTTCGCCCCGAGGCACTGCGCAACATCGAAGACTTGCCACAACGAGTGACGGTTATTCATCCGGAGGTTTCGGAAGTGAAGCGGCTCATTCGTGAGGCGTATGAAGACAAAAATACATCTTCCTGAAGAAAGGCAGGAATCATTCGTAGATATGAGGTAGTATTCTCGTATCACGTACAATCAAAATAGGAGATTCCATCTCCTATTTTTTTATTTCCCGAGGTTCATATAGTGCGCTCTTTTATCCTGGGAAAGTCGTTCGATAGCATATCGAAGCATTGTACGAGGCATAGAGTGTGTGTATGTATCGAGAAAATCACAGAGCCTTTCTTCGCTTACTCGCTTTCCTGCTTCACGGAGCATCCATCCACAAGCTTTATGCATAAGATCATGGGGATGATTGAGGAAATGTGGAACAAGAAAGAATATAAGATGGTCATTACCATTTTTTATCTGATAAAAACTCGCGACTACGATAATTCGTTGTATCCAGAGATTAGGACTTGTGATACATTTTTCTATAAAAATAACACGTTCTTCGTGTGTAAGAGATTCAATATAAGCGCCGATGATATCAGGAGCGGAGGTGTCTACGAGATCCCAATTATTAATTCATTGAACATGTTCCATATAAAATTCTCCCAATTCCTTGATGGGGTATCGTTTTTTCTTTGCGAATAGAACAAGCATATGGAGTCATGCAAGACGTTCTTCATGATACTCTGAAGAGAGGAGTATACTTATATCTGAGAGTTTTGTGGTTGTAGAAAAAGATTGTACTATTTTTCTTGTCTCTGGAACGGTTACACCAAGAAATACATCTCACTCCCCATATTCACCTGGTCATGTCTTGAAAAACCGAAGGGCTCAGAGGGCTTTTTCTGTATTTCACTTTTTTCTTAATTCGTTTTGGATGGGAAGCATAATGCTAATAGATGAAATTATTGATTTCTTGAAGTGCGCCCGAATAGGAGAGTATAGAATTGTGAGTGGCTCATTTTATGTGCACCACATTCTTTTCTGTTTGAGTAGCATTTATAAGTTCCTGAGAGTGTCAATAAGGAATAACAGAATCATTTTCAGCAATAATGAAAAGTACTTTCCCTGTATATCCCTGAATAATTTGTTGGGTATTGAATTTATGTTTCAGAAGAATGGATATTGGAAAGTAAGGGTAGTTTGCTTTTGCAAGTGACTCCATAGAGTTATACGGAGTAATGAGTACGAGTTTTTGAATTTGCCTTTTGGTTGCTAAATATGATGCAATTCCGGTTCAAAGACTTCTCCCTACGATAACAGTTTTATCAGGAAAAATGAGTCAGGATGCAATCATGGAATCATATATAAATAACGCATCTTGAAACAACTTCTCTTCTGAGGGTTTTCATCCACTTTTTCCATATGATCGATAATTGAAAGCGATTGTATTTCATGAAAAGATATTCCTCCCAAAAATGCCCCGTACATCTTCTGCATTTCATCCAAAATACAGAGTGGTCATAGCACTTCCAATGTCCTTCTTATATCATGATAATTGAATTCCCTCTGTTTCTAATGTGATTTCTTGAACGGAAGAAGGGAGTGATATATCACTATTTTTTGCGCCTAGAAAAATAATATCTTCCTGAGAACGATATAGGAAAATGCAGGCTACTATATATAGCATGATTGCGATTCACAGGAAGAAAATAAGGTATTTCATATTCTAAAATAATCAAAAGAGCCAATCAAGCCATTCCAGGATTTTATCTAGCAACCAAAAACCGGTCGTTGATTTTTGTACATCGTTTGTCATTCCAGGTTGCAATGATTCAGTTTGAGATACTACTTCTTTAAATCGTGTTTCAAATTTTTCACACGTTGGATAGCGTTCTTCGAGTTTACGGATCCAATCGGATTCGCTTCATTCAATGAATACATCTAAAAGCGATTTAGCCTGATATCCACAACCACTTCACTTTTCTTTATTCCACCCCATAATAGTGCCATATCTCTTTCATAGAGAGAGGGAATTGTCCTTGCAAGTGAGAGTGGTAATATGAAAGATGCTATATTTCTCAGGAAATCATCCATCTTGTGCATCAGAAAGGGCAATAATTGTTTCTCCTGTTCCGATATCGGGAAATGCTGTATCTGAATAATTATTCCATTCCCAAGTGAGTGGTGAGACGTATGGAGTAGTCCGAAATGGAAAGTCGTACTTTTTAAAATGAAGGAATACTTCCGTCCCACTTCGAGTAATAGTATCAATCTTCCCAACCATCACTTCACTTGGCATGGGTGGCATGCAAGCAATGGAAAGAGTTGGAAAAAGAAAAATGAGAAAAAAAAGGAGTGTGCGCATAAAAAAAGATATATCCACCAGTATAGGAAATATATCTTTTTTTAAAAACAAATTATTGAACTCGTACCAATTGAGGTTGCATCATTTCTTTCATATATCATTGAAGCACCGTTCAGCAGTGTTTTGTAGAGACAATAAGTGCATCACAGAATTCTACATCTTTTATATCGTGCATCTGCTTTGATGCTTCATAGTAATAGTTTTGTGCAATTGAGAGAGGATTGGCGATATCTGGACGTTCTCAGAGTACATGTATGAGAAAGTGTTGATTTCCTGCTTCCATAAAACTCCTTTTTCGTGCATAATCTTCATGTGGATGAAAGCTAGAATCATCTTCGAGATGACTTGCAACGAGGAGGGAAAAATATTCTGCTGCGGTATAGAGTGGAAGGTGGATGAGTCCATCATTTTTTGCAGTAAATATCTCATTCATCATCATGGTTTGATGATCATCATAGGTTATCTCTTCTGGATTCTTTGCAAGAAGTCCTTGTAATCGAGTTTGGATTGAGTCAAGAAGCCTTTTGAGCTGTATCGTTTGTTCGATAGTGCTTTGTTCTTCAGCTGAGCGGAGTGGTATAATTTCTGACATAAGAAGGGGGTTATGCTATGTAAGTGGGGATATTTCTCAGGCTTGGGATAGTAAGATGGAGAACATAGGAGGAATCTCCATCGGGTTGGACAGTATCAACGGTTACAGCATAAACAGTTTCAGTTCCTGCTTCATCGAGTACAAGTTTTACTGTTTTTCCATCAAGATCACAGAGTGAGAGGATGCTCCGCACCTTTCATTGGACAATAAACATAGGGAAAGTGGCACAGACTCACCAACCATGAAACCATTCCACGTTCTCTCCATTATATAATTCAAAGCTAAGGATTTTCCTTTCTGACATACTATAGAGTGCTGATTGTGAATTATCAATGGAGCGGAGCACGAGAAATTCTCGCTCACTCCCATCAACTTCAGGAATTTTAATAGTTCCAGTAATTTTTGCGTTGTATTTTTCTTCTATTGTTTGTGGTGTCCTTCTTTGATTCAGTTCTTCCATTGTTGCTAATTTATATATAGATTGTATAATATAGTATTTTTAAGGAAATCAAGAGAAAATAAAAAAGACTTTCCATCATGAAAGTCTTTTTCGTGTATGTAAGATTATCTTCCGCGACCCGCAGCACGTCATGGACGTTGCTTATTAGGAGGATTAAAGTTGGTTGCTCATTTTCCAAACTTGCTTCCATTTTGGAATCATCCAGGTCAAAATCGTGAAACCTTTTGTGCAACAGGAGGTACTTTATGTGCTTCAGGGTGAGTTTCTTCGGTAGATGATAGTTCAGGATTTTCATCCTCTGTATTTTGAGTATCTTGTGACATAGTGTATATATTAAGGTAGGGAAATTATATCTATGTTCTATTTGTTTGCAAGAACATCATAGAAAAATCCAGCAAATCGCTGGATTATTTTTTTCTATTTGAGAGGGAAGCAAGGTCAATCGGTTCAGCAAGTTTTCCTGTAAAATCTTTCATCGGCGTTCATGCGGTATGTACGAGACAATGCTGATGAATCCATGTTTTTATACGTTCAGGAATCTTGTTATCAGTAATACCGATAAGTTCAACCACTTTTGCGGTTACGCGTCCCTTCAGATTATCGGTTCATTTTTCAACTTCCTCTAGTACCACAACAAATACATTGGTGTCTGAAAAGGGTTCTCGCAAATCTCGTAGTTGGCTCATAAAAATAATTTAGAATAAATATATATTACAATAAATTATTATAAGTCAATTATTTCTTTGCTCGATCTTTTCGTTGCTTTGCTTTAAAAGCCTTTCTTCCTCCAGGGCCGTATTTACTCGGTCACTGTTTTCCGATATGCTTTGATCTTTTTTCTGGAGCTCCTTCTTCCTCCTGCTTCTTCTCATATTCATCTTGAAGGTGTGGTGGCATGTGTCCCATAATATAAATTGTTAGTGTATAATCCATTCCTTTCCAGGATAGGCAGAATCAAAGTTTTCTGCATTTTTTTCTTGTATAACATTTCCTGCTTCCGTCTGCCCATCGGTTCCAAGGTTAAATGTTCCCCAGTGGATACCAATCGCTTGTTTAATCTTTAATTCCTTTTGCATCTGTATTGCTTCTTCTGGAGTGGTGTGATTCTCCTTCATGACGACTCGTGGACGGAATGCGCCGATAGAGACCATTCCAACATCGAATCATTCTGGAAAATGTTCTTGGAGTACTGGGATGAATGCTCCATATCCCGTATCACCCGTGAAGTATACCTTCTTTTTATTTATCTCGAGAACGAATCATCCCCAGAGGGTATTATTCTTATCGCTCACCGCACGTCTACTATAGTGTTGTGCTGGTACAAAATGAATAACCGTTTCAGAATTCTTTGATTTTTTGGTATATGTCTCAAACCAATCGAGCTCAAGAGTATTCATAATTCCATATTTTGCAAGGTAGGCACCATTTCAGAGTCATGTAATGATGAGTGGATGATGCTTTGCTTCCAGATATTCGAGTGTGGGAATATCCATGTGGTCGTAATGATTGTGTGAGAGGAGGATGATGTCGATCTTTGGAAGCGCATCGATATGGATTCATGGATTAGAAAATCGTTTTGGTCATACCCCCGGAAAAGGGCTTGGGGAATCAGACCATATCGGATCCGTGAGAATATTGAATCCAGCTCCTTGTATGAGGAGTGTTGAGTGTCCGACGTGGGTAATCTTTATCCCCGCACCCGTGTAACTCTGATCAGGAAGGGTAGTTGGATATGTTTTCTTTTCCCAAGAGCCACGAACATCATCAAAAAAAGCACGAAAACGATTTCCTCTCGGTGTATCCTCATTAACCATTTCTCCTCCGATATTTGAGAATTTTTCACCATCAAAGTGATCGGTTACTTCTCCGATATATGGATCAGATCGAAATTGTGTATCAAATAATATAGCAAATGTTGCGAGTGAGATGATGAGGATCGAGAGTATAATAAGGAAACTTCGGATAATTATTCGGAGCATGAGGGGATTTCTAATTGTTAATAAGATTTATAATTAAGCGTATCATCATATCTTTTTCTTTTGGGTCAGATTGTGCGATGAGGAGGGCTAGTGTTGTAAGTCCGGTATCGTTAATTTTTACTTCTCCATTTTTCTTGAGGCGATGTTTATTCTTCTCAAGGAACCAGATGAAAAGAAAGGCACCAATTCGCTTGTTCCCATCAGTAAATGGATGATCTTTGATTATAAAATAGAGAAGATGAGCTGCTTGTTCTTCTATAGTCGAATAGAGATAATCTCCATCGAATGTAGCAACGATATTGGAGAGTATTCCGATAAAACTCTCATCTTTTTCATTTCCAAAGATTTCATTTGCTTCCTGTTTTTCAATAAGTTTTCATTTGAGTTCTAGTATTGCTTTTTTTGCCTCAGGATATTCGATGATATAAGTTATATTCTCATTTCCTCCATCACTGAGATTTCCAGTATCATACCGATTCAATAAAAGAAAACTCTCGGTATAATTTGCGATGATATCCATGAGTCACTTTTGTTCATCAGGATGAATCTCGCCACCTTTTTCTGTTAAGAATCGAATTGTCTTTCCGAGTTCATCGAGACGTTTCTGGTTGATAGCATATCCTTGTGTGAGGTATTCTTTAAGTTTGGAGGTTGCCCATTGACGAAAATGGGTTGCTCGAGTAGAGTTTACCCGATATCCAACGGATATAATCGCATCAAGATTATAGTATTCTACTTGATAGGTTTTTCCATCTGTTCCAGTTGTTGCATTTTTTGCAACAACTTGATCATGGACAAGTTCTTCAGAGGAAAATATGTTACGAAAGTGACGAGAGATAACAGACTTATCACGACCAAAAAACTCTGCAATCTGGTTGAGAGTAAGCCAGAGGGTGTCATTCTCCATTTTTACACTTATTTCGGTCTGATTATCGGATGATGTATAGATAATTATTTGATTCTCCATTTCTTAATATTGTAGCAAAAATATATTTTTCTTTTTTATCAGAAGAAAATCATCTAATGTAAAATTGCGATAAATAATCCTGATTTCAGATATTACTAAGCAATAGAAGCTACTTTTCTCCACCCCCCAATTCCAAATACTCCACCGTCCCGAGTTGCGAACCAATAAGACCCTGCATATCCCCATAGAGGCGCGCGGTATTATCGATAACACGAGAGAGTTGTTTCTCGCGAGCACTCCACATTTTTTCCATTGCACGCTTTTCACGATCGAGATCATCCTTCATCGTCGAGAATGCTTCGACAATATTTTCAATCTTTGCCTTAAATTCCGGAGATATGAGGTAGTTATAGAGAACTTCCATCTTTTCATCCTTTCATTTGAGACTATTTCGCACCTTCGTCATCTCAATCATATGAGCACGGAGGGCTATAGTAAGAGGAAGAACGGATTCATAATCCGTTACCCATATATCCTTGTACAGACCGAATCGATTGATTCCTTCTGGAAGAACGGAAGAGACAATCACGGATACTCCCGCCCCCACTCGAAGACGATCTTCCTTGAGTTTTTCCACCCAACCATCACTCCACGCTTTTGTATTCTTGGATTCCCAAGCAATTATGCCCACTGATTGTCAGAAATCATTTCTTACTTCTTGGATGATATCAGCTCATTTTATTCACTTTTCTACGTCCGATACGATATCAATCGGGAAATTCATCATGAGAAGTTCTTTGAGAGCATCTTCTTGAATCTCCCCTTGTATCTGCATGCTTCATTGGTTCGCTTTGCGATTCGCATCTTCCACTGCTTTTTGTGTCATCTCAAGTTGTTTTTGCATCTCAGCCATGCGCTTTTCGTATTCGAGACGAATCTTATCTTGTTCGAATGATTGTTGTTTTTCGAGTTGTACCTTGATTTCTCACTCGAGGGTTTTTCGGGCCTCCATGATAGCTCGTTCCTTTTCGAGCTCGAGATTCTTTTGTTTCATCTCCATTTCTTGTTTCTCCTTGAGAAATGTGAGCTCCTTTGCTCGTGCTTCATTTTCAAATTTCTTGAGTGCTTCAAGTTCAATTGTTTGTTTTTTAGAGAGTTCCTCGGCTTCTTGTTTCGCCTTTTTTACCTCTTCTTGTGCCCAAGCAAAAGCGCGTTTTTTCATGTCTGCTTCGACTTCGGATTTCATCTTTTCACGCATTTCTTCCATCTCGTGCTTCTGAACGTCTGAGAGGGAAAAACTATGTCCACAATGAGGACAGGTAATGAGATTTTGGTTTGTTGTCATAGAGAGTTAGTTGGAAGTTCCGCTTGATTATATAAAAAAAATCCACAGAGTCTATGGATTTTTCCGTTTTTATTGAGGAAATGCCTTGCTAATTTCTTCGTGAACAATTTTTGCTGTTTGTCCGATAATACTCGATAATTTTTTGAAATCATCTCCTCGAGTCATCGTACACATGAGATACGGATATGCTTTATAGTAGACGATTCCACAATCATGGAGCTGTTTTACTTCCTTTTTGGTCTTTTCGTCGATATATCCTCGTTCTCCGAATTTATGAGCAATGACAATTTCTTTCGGGATTCCCTGGCGGATTCCATCATTGAATTCACTCTGTGCGAGCACTGAGAGTGCATACTCTGAAGAATCTCTTGAGAGATATGCTGCATTGTAGAGGATACGGAAAAGGGAAGCATACTGCTGAATCGTCATAAAATCATTTACATCCCAATTTTCAGGAAAGTGGAGTCAGAGCTCGGACATCACTGTATTATTGATAGTCTCCGGAAGGGCGAGAAGGAGTGCCTGGAGGGCTACATTGTCTGATTTTATAATCATGGATTCCAGAAGCTCTTTTGGCTTATACACCTTGCCAATTTCTACAGTACTCGATGGAGGATATGTTGGATCATATGGGAGTTCGAGTTTACTCGGAATGATATCTTGCTCAATGATAGCTGGATTTTTTTCAATCCACTTTAAATACGTCATAAAAACAGGAAGTTTCATGAGACTCGCTGGTGAGAATTCTATTCATTCATTGATTCCAAACCATGGACCATTATTGAGACTGCGTACATAGAGCGCAAGGGTCACATCAGGATTCTTTTCCTGAACCTCTTTTTTTATTCGTTGAAGGGTTGGTATTTCAAATGGAATGTATTTGTGTCTATCCGTGGTATTGTTGATTTCACATTCGAGAAGGGGACTGATATAAGTATATTCTCCACCATATTGACGCACTGCAAAGTCTCACGTGGTTCCATCGCTTAATTTGATTCGTGCAAATTCATCAAAAAAATAACCAACCGTGAAACTAACACCACATACAAGTGCCAGAAGGAGGAAAGATTTGAGGAATGATTTTCGCATAAATAAATGGGATTATCTTGAGTAGTCGAGATTTTTGCATATACTCTCGCAGTATAGTTACTATTCTAGAAAAACAAGGAAAAATGTTTCGTCTCTATAAACCTCACAATGAGGATGAGCATCAACATGAAGATATTATCGAGGAGGAGCTAAAAAAACTCAATGATATCTATCCAAATAATACCTATGAGAGAATCATGGATATTTCATGATTTTTTTCTCGATCGGTTTTTTCAATCGAACCAAAGAATGATAAACAAGCGAATATTGATATCAGTACGAATCGATTTGAGTATATTTCCCTCAAAAAAAAGTCGATTCTCCAGGTACGAAAATTAAAGAACTACAAATTTCTCGATTTGGCTGATGGAAATCTTTTCTTCCCGCCACTCTGGAAGATGTTTCTCCGATGAGAACGAGGCCGTTCGAGTATCATCGATCTCACTCCGCCGATTCATGCACCGTATAACACAATCGACCTTCGTCCGATGCAGAGAGTTGAGACAAAAAAGAAACACGCTGATATCTATTCACAGAAATTACCATTCTTTTTTCAGGTACGACGAGGATATCGCGTGATTACTGCGAGTACGTATCGATTGGGTGTTGGAATTGGCGTAGCCTGTATTGTCCTCCTTTTTATATCACTTCCACTCAAGTGGTTTCTGGAATCATCCGTGATGAATGCGTATCTTTCGATGAAAGATTTGCATTTTTCAGCTCCAACAGTTCTTGCAAAAGAAGCAATCGAAGTACGTTCTACATTTGAGAAGGCACGATTGTACTTCTTTCCGTTCAACGTTCTGTTGAATAATCCACTCATTCAGAGTGATAAGATACTCCTTGCGAATACGATGATTGCCGGTGGACTCAAGATAAGTCATGCGATTGATATGTTTGCTCGCTCCCTTCCAGTTGATGGAGAAGTGACGGATTTTATGAATATTAATCCGTCTACCATTTTTCCTCTTGGGTATTTTTCTATCGAAAAGCCGACTGATTGGATGAGAAAGAATGAACAATACCTTCGTTCGATTGTAGATGATATCGATCTAGCGCTTTTTGAATACAATAAGGTTTCGTCGGTTTGAAAGGCAAAATACGATACTGCATTCTTGCAGGCAAAATGACTCTTGGCCGTTGCTTCAAAATATGGACATTTTTTCATGGATAATTTTGAATCGATGCTCTTAATGCTCGGAGATAAAGAACCTCAACGATACGCTATTTTCAATCAAAATCGCGATGAGCTTCGCGCAAACGGTGGTTTTCCAGGAACGGTTATTACGGTTACCTTGTATAAAGGAAATATTACTGAATATCGAAAGGATGATGTCTATTATTATGATTGGCATCTTTTCCCGAACAAAGAACTTCCACCTCCAGGACTCGATAAGATTGCAAATAATTTCTGAGTGCGTGATGTAAATTATTTTCCTGAGTTTGAAAAGACCCTAGAAAAAGCGAATTACTTTATCGAGAAAGCAGGAGAGAAGAGTATTACGAATATGATTGCGATTAATCAATGAGTGATTATTGATCTCCTTAAGAAGTATGGCCCTGTTCGTATGGATGAGCTTGGTCAGGATATAACGGGAGAAGATTTCTCATTCCTTATGTCGACGCTCGTTGAGGCAAAGTATGCGAAAGATAATCATCCAAAAGAAATCCTCTTTGGATTTATCGATAACTTTGCGAAACTCCTTCTTGAGAAAAAAGATATTACTGGCTACGCTGAAATCTTTGAGAAGAACTTCATGAAATGAGACATCCTCATTGCCTCACGAAATCGAGAGATAGCAGATTTTATAGAAAGCTTCAAGTTCTATGAGCAATGGAAAACCGACACTCGCAACTGGCTCTATCCGGTATTTACTTCTATTTCTGGAAATAAATCAGATCGATACATGAAACGTGCATTTTCCGTAAAGACAAAACCATGAATCGATGCATGTACAATAGAAAATAATGTTCGAATCGTCAGTACTCATACCTTTGACCTCAAAGAAGAAAAGCGCGTCCGACTCCTTCTGAAAGACATAGGAATTACGGATTCGAAACAAGAGAATGAGCTCGTACGAATCCAATGAATGGGGGAAAATCGCCAGTATATCCGTCTCTTAGTTCCAAAGGATTCCACTCTTACAACGAGCGCATCTGGAATCGTAACAGATAAAACCAATCCGCTCTATACGAGTTTTAACTTCTATTTCTATACACCAGTAAACAAGACGAGCGAATACTCTCTCTCGTATCTTACTCGATTACCTGATTGTAAAGAAGGGGATTCAAAGCCAGTATTCTATCGTCAGCCATGATTGGAAAATTATACCTTTATAGCCGAATAAATATGTTTCAATTACAACTTATTACTCCACCATCTTCTTTTCAGATTCAAGAAACTCGAATGAACGAGATTGC
>SSGK01000020.1 GCA_008015855.1 Candidatus Altimarinota bacterium
CTGTTTCTGATGATTGGCATCATTTTGAAAAGCCTATAATGGAGTATCAAAAGCGTCTTATGAAGACGTGTGATTTTGTTGCCCTGAAACCCAGTAAGGCACGGATTGCAAAACAGATAATCGATGAAGAGACGGAAAAAATCATTATGGTGTTAGAGAAATACCGAGGCTTTGTCATTCTCTGTGACGAATTTGGAAAAACACTTACCTCTCCGGCGCTTTCACAGTTTTTAGCCACTCTTCAGTGAGAACACGGAAATGTACTCTTTATAATCGGAGGGAGTTATGGAGTGAATCGAGAGAAAATAGCACCATATATTCATCATTCACTCGGCTTATCAGAGTTTACTCTCCCGCATTGACTCGCATTTCTTACGCTTATTGAGCAAATATACCGAGCACATGAGATACAGAAGTGATCAGGATATCATCATTAAAAAACCTCCTTTCGGAGGATTTTTTAAAACGGGATATCTTCGATTGTGATTTCTTCTTCTGGTTTTGGAGTGCTCTTCTTGCTTTTTGGAGCTTCTACCGCTGTATCATCGTATGATGCACTCGCTTCTTCTCTACCACCTCCAGTTGAAAGGAGAATAACATTATCAGCAACAATTTCTGTCTTATAGCGTTTTACCCCAGTAGTATCGTCCCCGCTACGAGTTTTGAGATACCCTTCCACGTATACCTTCTTTCCCTTGTGCATATATTGTTCTGCAATATCTGCAAGAAATCTCCAAGCAACCACGTTATGAAATTCCACCTCTTCTTGTTTTACTCCAGATTGATCCTTCCAAGAACGATTCGTTGCAACTGAAAAAGTTGCTACTTTTTGTCCATTTGGAGTCTCGCGAACATCTGGTTCTGCAGTGAGATTTCCAATGAGTTGTACCTTATTAAGTGAATTCATAGTAAAAATAACGGATGAAGTAATGTAAACAAATGATACCCAAAAACTGAGACTATACAAATTTTTCTTTCGGGGAAAAATCACTCTCAAAAAAGGATGTGAAAAGTTGCGTAGTTTCAGTTTTTGCGCTACAATACTGTTATAATAATTTGTTTTTATGGATTTTCAGAATCTTTTAAAGGATGCAACGAATATTGCAAAGCAGTATGGAGAAAAAGTGGTGAATTTTTCGGAAGAACACCTCAAAAAAACTCCTGCTTTTTTGAAAACACTTTCAGAATTTGAATCAGTGGCTCATTCAAAAAAACTCCTGGTATTTGTCTGAACTCGAGGAACTCCTGAGTATACCGAAGCACTTGCATGGTTTCCAATCTTTGGTGCGAAGGCATGGATGTGGCTTGCAGCACTCAAATACGTAGAACGAAATGAGGCTTCGGAAGTGGCACTCCGTATTACTGATGAATCACGATTCATGTTCGTAGTCTATCATGAAGGATCGATCGTTGCTCGATATTATACACTTCATGATGTAAAGGCATTTTTCCAAGATCCTTGCTTTGATGCTCAGAAAGATTATTCAACTGCCGTTGTTGATGAAGCAAAAGCTCCTCAAGTAGAAGCATCTTCTGAGACACAAAATCCAACTTCATCTGCTCCCGTTGATCCGCTTTCCTCAAATAATCAATAACTCCACTTTGTATGCCAATTGAACCAATGAGCATCTTCCTTATTGTCCTCTCTGTAATGACTCTCATGATAGGAATCATGATTACATTGATTCTCATGAGAATATTTTCTATGCTTCAACGCGTGGAACGAACCCTTGATCGGGTTGATCGAGTGATGGAAACGGTTGATAAGGTAAATAGTATTGTTAATTATGCGAGTGACTTTCCACTCCAGATACTCCAAAAAATCGTAGAACGATTCATAAAATAAAACCAGCGTATGCTGGTTTTATTTTTCTCCTTCTTGTTCTGGATTCTCAAATGTAACAGAACTATTGTAGTGATAGATTCATTCAATAACGGTTCATCGTTTGAGTATGGTTTCATGTGGAATCTGACAATTCAATTCGTTACAGAAGAGATAATTTTCACTCCATCATTGGAATGTACTTACCCCATCCGTTTTTTCTATCAGAACACGAACGGTTTTTCCATGGTGTGAAGTACAAAATTTTTCGAGTTCTGTTTTCCCGAGAGCCAGGAGCGAGCGAAGTCGTTCCATCTTAATGTGTTCTGGTATTTGATCTTCAAACTTTCATGCAGGAATACTGTAATGGCTGTCATGTGCGGAAAAAGGAAATGCATGAAGTTGGGTAATCCCATAATCAGAAACGAGTTCTTTCGTTGCCTCAAAATCTTCATCTGTTTCTCCTGGGAATCCAACGATGAGATCAGCTCATATATTGAGCTCGACTCAGTCGGGACGTTCTATTTTTTTTAATTTTTTGAGTACTTCTCGGAGAAAATGAGCGTCATAGTGTCGATTCATTCTTTTGAGAATTGGGTCAGATCCAGATTGGATGGAGAGGTGCACGTATGCATTGATGCGTGTCTCAGAAAAAAGTGCGATACAAGTATCACTCAAGAATTCTACTCCGAGGGAGGAGATGCGAATTCGTTCTATGTTGGTTTCCTTGAGAATGCTATGAATGAGTTCTACAAATTTTGAATCCTTGAAATCATTGGACGAAAGAGCTCCCCATGCTCCCAGGTTGGTTCCAGTGAGAACCACCTCCTTTCCTCCGTTTCGGATGAATTCATTTATTTCTTCGATAATCTCCTCTTTTGGTCGAGACTTATGTCGTCCACGCGCCTGAACTGTAAGGCAGAATGTACAAAAGTTATCACACCCCATTTGGATAACCATATACTTTCTCGTAAAAATCTGCGCTTTACTCGAGAGTATCTGAAAGTTTCGGATTTTTTCTTTTATGAGTGTACTTCTGTCTTTTCCATAATCTTCAGGGTCTTCTGGAAGGAGAACAATCCGTTCTTTATACGGAGCAAGTTCGTGATATGTCTCAAAGAACTGAGGATCGATCATTCCATTTTTCAGATTTCAACAGCCCGAAAGGAAGAGAAAATCTTCTTCTGGAAGCATCGCTAATTTCTTTTTCGCAAATTTTACCCACTTTGCCTTTGCTCTATCGGTTACAACACATGATGCGATAAAAACCCCTTTTTTTCATTCTAAGAAGGGGTGATCCATCCATTTTTCCGTGAAATATTTATTGGTTTTACATCAAAATACTTTATACTCGAGCATAGAAAAGTCAGAGAATGATAGTGACTATATGAAAATATAATCGGTAATCAACTTATGGAAGAAAAAAAGAATGATATTATTCATGTAAAGGTTATTCCGCGAGCAAAAAAGACGGAATATATCGGAGAAATGGCGGATGGTGCTATGAAGATTCGACTCAAAGCCGTTCCAGAAAATGGAAAAGCGAACGAAGAGCTCGTCCGCTTTTTGGGTGAATATTTTCATGTATCCACATCACATATAGAAGTGATTGCTGGTCAAACCAATTCCCGGAAAACCGTACGAATTATCAGAGGGTTTTAGGGCTATTTTGGAGTGCAAATTGTTTACGAGGATAATTAAAGAAACCATTTCGAAAACTATTTCCACTGAGTTCACTCGCCTTTGGAAGAATACTCGAAGAGATTCGTGCTTCTGGATTTTTTGCATCAAAAGCATAATTATCTAGGTGTCATCGAAGCTCCTTATCCGAAAGGAATGCGTAGATAGTACTGATAAGTTCCACCTCTTTTTCCTTATTGGAAATATTTTTTGTTTCGATTTCGTAGACCCGATTATTAAATGCCATGAGTCCATGATAGATAGCAAGTTCTGGGGTGCTTCTTTCTTTTGGCTCAAGAGAGAGTGCAATCTGATCACGAATTGCACCGATATGTCGAATAAACGTTTGTGGTCCATATACCATGGCACCACTAAAGAATTTTGTTTCGATTTCTGGAGCGGTCAGTGCTTTTCCATTCTCTTTCAAGATTTGAAGATTTTCTAATATGCGAAGAATATAGTTTTCAGTGAGACCATAGAGTACCTTTCTTTCTCCGAGGTTATTCATGAGAAGAAGGGTATTGTTGAATCAAGATATACGATCAGGGGTATCATCTGGCTTGAGACGATCTTCCCCAATTTTTTCCATAATACCGTCGAGTTTTACGGCGTGGATATTGAGTTTATCTTCCATAAGGGAAGCAGCAATGATTTTTCCGACCATGTTTTCATTTTTTCCATCATCGAGACGAAAGAGTCCTAGTAATGTTCTGGTAAGGTCTTCAAAATCACTTTTCTCGAGATCCTTTTTTGCAAGATATCACTTAATAGTATCGACCTTTTCCATATCAGAAGCGATTCATGATCGAGCATTTGCATACATGTAATCACGAATTTCTTTTGAATCCAGCTTCTCTATTGCTCTTGCTATATGTGCTCGAGTTGGCCATTCTTTATTCCAACCAGACGAAAGTCATTTTATACGAATCTGAAAATCACCATATGAATTGATAGGACTCTTGAGCGATTCACTTTCGAGGGATTGTTTTACCTTTCTTCGGAGTCATTCGGGTTTATACCATTGTTCCGTAGGTCGTTCATAGCTTTCGAGGACTAATACCTGTTTTACGAGGGAACGATTGTATGGATTTTGTATTGCAACATCCAAAAGCGATCGATCATGAGGCTTCAGAATACTGTCAACCGATGTTGTATCCTGAATTTGCCCCTTCATTTCGGCGAGAAGTGCATTTACATCATTAAGGTGAATCTTTACATGAAATCCCATTGGAGCCTTTCCTGCTAGCACATCCTTCCCAGTAATTTGAGAATGAGTTCGAAGTGATTGATCAATAATTTTCTCCACGAGAGCGCGTGAAAATATGAGATTCATGCCTTCCACAAGCGAAATATTTTCATATTTTCCTGATTGTCAGATCTTCAAACGAAGTTCTTTCATAATACCATTAATAATCGTTCCAGATGAATCTCCAGGAAATACGGTATATTCGATATGAGAACGAAATGGTGCTGTTTCCAGTGCTTGTTTTCATTGTTTTTCTCGAGCAGACTGTACATATTCTCGAAAGAGGGTATTCACACCCGTCGTCTCAAAATAGGGTATAGAACGATTTACATTCGTTGAACCATTATTGAGTTCTGTTTCACTTTGGAGATATCCAGAAAGCTCTAGTGCCTTAATTTGTCGTGAATAAAATGCCTGAAGACGTTCTTCATAGAGCTTTCTATCCTCTTCTTTCGTAAGATCAAGATTGGCAAATGCTTCCTTCTCAAATTGTGGAATAACGGTCTTGAGAACGGATTCGATATTTTCAGAAATCTTTCTTCCGTGAGTATCTCGTTTAAAACTTCCATCCGCTTCCCGAGCAAATCGTAAATCGTAGACTCACTTTGTTTTGAGTCATGAAGCAGGATTATTATAAGATTCTCTTCGAAAAATAGATTCCTTATTTGGTTCGATGAGTTCGGTTGGAAGGAGTTTTCCTGTTCCTATGAGTTCAAAGAAAAAACGAGATCGAGCATTCATATTTGCTCTCTCATCCTTATCTTCGCTGTTTGCAAGATGCCAACCATCAACCATGAGTGGTCCAGAGAGGCTGATTTGATCTTCGGGAGATATTTGAATTTGTTCTTTCTTCGGCTTCTTCCATTCTTCCTTGAGAGAGACTGGTTTCCCATTAATACTGAGATGAATAAGGTCACTGTACTCTTCTAAGTGTTTTTCAATCTGAGTACTTCATAACTTTGTCCATGCGGATGAGTAATCAGCACGGCTCGCTACAAAATGTACGAGAAATGCGGTAATAGGAAGTTCTTCCTTTTTTTCGAGCTTTTCCTTGTTTTGTAAAATCTTCTTTTCCATCTGGAGAATTCCTTCAGCGGATTCATTGTAATTTGAAAGAGCCTCTTCTATCTGAGGACTTGCACTCCTAAGGGCTGCGAGTTTTTCACCCGCAATAACACGAATACCACTATTGCTCGTGAGCTGAGAGCGAATTTCTGAGATACTGGCTTTTGTTTTTTCGGTTGCAAGGTATCGAGCACGAAGTTCCTTCTGATCCTCTCTTGATTGTCAAAATACTCGCTCAAGGGTTAATCTATCATCGACTTGAATTGCTTTTAGGAAGAGTTTTCTTTTTCTCTCGCTTTCTCCTGAAACATCCTTTGCTTTATTTTCAAGAAATGAAAGATACGTTTGAAGTTCTTCATTTTTTGCAGGATTGAGTACATCTAAGAGACGCTGCTCAATCTTTTTATGTTCGTCTCGTTTTGTTCCAATAGATCTTCCGAGTTCTATATTTTCCAGATTTGCTTGTTCCAATTCTTTTACTCGAGCAACTTTTTGTTCGGATATCGTCTGTATTTCTGTTTTCTTTTGAGCGATAGCCTGTTCGGTTGTACGAATTGATTCGAGAGAACTTAGATACTGTCCGATTGATTGTTTGATACTTGGAATGGCACTTATTTCTTCCGAAAGTCCTTCAAAGGTGTGTCGTGATATTTCAGAATGTGGTGTTTTTTCAAGCTGTGAGTGGATAGCCTCCACTCATGCATGAATTCGGCGTTTTCTTGATTGAAGGGCAACGATATAATTTGCATCCTCTTCTGTTACGGGATACCGAATAATTTTTGCGAGTTCTGTTTTAATACGTTCTTTATTTTCTGATTCAAACAAGCTTTTCAATGCTGCTATTTTTCATTCGCGTACATCTTCCGGAAATGAATTTCCATAACGACGTATTACCGCATCAATTGCATTTGCCTTTCGAGAAAGTTCTTTGTTTTGATCGAAATCTAAGACATCAAGAAGTTTCTTTCTTTTTCCATCGATTCATTTCTGCATTTGCACGAGGAGTCATTCTTGATTGGCAAGCTCAAGAGTGATACGCTTTGTATCATCTCAGAAAGACGCCAGTTTTCCATTCTGAACGAGTGGAACTTCGTGTGCTTTGAGTGTGAGATTTGCATTTCAGAGAAGCATCGATTGATGGGTATTGTAATGCTTTTCCTCTTTTCCTGCATTCCATCGAGCAACTTCTCATTTCCAATGACTTCCCGTAAAATAGAGCGGAACAAGACTGAATGGTGCTGATGTTTCGAGTGTTTTTCAGAGCTCAATAACTCGTTTTTTATAACTTTCTTCCTGTCATTCTTTAATTGGATTTTGCTCAAGTATCTTATTTCCATCGAAGGCATCCATCAATGAAACCTTCGGTAAAAATCCAATTTCGCGCATATAAGACGGGAGCATCCACGCATCAACATTTTGTTTTTGGAAAAAAGTTTTCTCTGCTCTGGAAGCATCCCCCATATGAATGGATTGTGTCATAAGAGTGCGTATGAGATTGGCACAACTCACATTCTCTTGGCGTGAGTGATCAACAATTCTTGGAAGTCGCGGATTAAATGAAGCCTCCTGTGCTTCTATAAATCATTCAAGCATCTTTGGTCCGATGGAGACTGGATTTTTTGGAAATATGGCGTCACGAAGATTTTTTTTAAGAACACTCCTATCGTGATTTGCAACTCGTGCACTGAGTTGCTCTGCTTCTATGAGTTTTCTTACACGCTCAAATGTTTGAGAAAAGAGAGTAGTATCCTTGGGTATATATATCTCATCATTGACACGAATCAAAGGATTTTTTCCTCGCATAGGAATATCCCTTCCGAGGGTGGTATTCAGAAGAAGAAGATCAGTGTATTGGTGTATTCATAATTTCTGTGCAATAGAAGCAATCGTTTCTCATTTCTGTATGACATAGGATTGAGTGTTTGCAAGGAGTTCATTTTTTTGCTTTGCAAGCTCCATTGAGAGAATGTCTTCTTGGTTGGAAAGACTTATTTCCGGATTTTTTCCCATAGAATACGTTTTTATATGTATATTTATATATTTTACACATATTACTAATTGTGTCAATAAATATATTGACAATTATAAAATATAATATATATTTACTTACAATTATTCTCTATTTTTCTATGAATACTATGTGAAACGAGAATTCTCCTTCTGATATTCCATATATTCCGTTTTCTGAATTTAAATTATTTACGGATGATGAAGATAGGGAAGGAGGACCACAAGAGGAACCGGTAAAAGAAATTCCAAAACTCTTAGAAGATTATCCTCGTATCATGAATGCAATCCTCCTTTCTTGGGGATATCCAAGAGAATTTCATGATTATGTGAATACACTCTTTGTTGTAGCACCAAGAAAACATCCAGTTACTTGAGTGATTGAACACAGTCGTGAGTGATTTTCACCTGAGGCCATGCAGGAAATATTTCTTCTCACATCCATTCATGATGAAGTGTTTTGAAAACCGGTAGAGAAGCTCTGAAAGAAACATGATATCTGGTCATAAAATATCCCCAAGAAGGGGATATTTTATTTCTGAATCTTACAATCGGTTGATTGCATTTCAGACCAGGTGATGCCAATTTTCTTTCGATTTGCTTCCAGTACGTCTTTTTGGTTTTCAAATTTTTCCATGTCATTTGGATCTTTTGAAGTTTTCGAAGCAAGTGGAGGTCTCGAATGTGTTTTGAAATATATGCCTTCTTTTCTCCATTGGGAGTGTTTTTTGATAGGTTCTGCATATGACATAATTCTCGATTAATATCTCATTGAAAAAGCCTCTCCTGATTACTCATGGCATATGATCCAGGAGATGTGATTCCTATAATAGCTGAGGCACATAGAATCTGGAGGGTTTTTATAGCTTTCCCACTTTGAGTATTTGATAATTCAGTATTTTTTAAAAGTTCCATAGAAAAAAATATTAGGAATATATTTATATATAAAATATATATTTAGTCAAAGTTTGATGCATGATTTTGCATATTTCAAAAGAACATGATAGGATAAGTGAAAATATCTTTATTTATTATGGGAAGCAAGTCTGGAAGTATCGAAAAACATTCTTCTCACACAGAAAAACCTCAAACTTCTTGAAAAGATGGCATGATTCAAGAATGAAAGGGATATTATGATGTGCTCTCAAGACAGCTTGGAATATCGAATTGGCGAGAACTGGCAGTATTTATTGAAGCATCAATCTGACATCCAAAAACTGGAGACGTATATCGTTTGAAATGATGAAAACTCGAAGTATTCCGCGAGGGGAAGAGCCTATTTATTTATGTGGTTGATAAGGCAGTTCATGATCAATCTGAGAAAATAAAAGCAAATACACAAAAAGTAACCCAACAGATAAAAGAAGAATTCACTCAAAAACCACCAAAAGAAAAAAATACACCCAAGGAGAAATGAGAAAAAGTTCGTACTGTCGTCCCAGAGGAATATGCACAATCGATCCAAGAATTATCGAAGGCCTTTTCTGTTAGTAGAACCCTTCTCGTGTCTCTCATAGAACGAGAATCATGATTTCGAAATGATCTGGTCTCATGAGCTCAAGCAAAGGGAATTATGCAAGTGCGAAAAATTGTATTCGATGATATTTGATGAGTGTATCAGGAAGGAAAGCTGATGCGCGGACGATGAATGTCGGTGTATCGATCTTTTTTTCAAAAAGTACCGAAGAGTGTTATAGAAAACTGTCCGAAAGAAGAGGGGGATATCCTTCGAATACTTCAATCAAAGCAATCACTTTCAGAACAAGACTACTCACAATACATTGGGCGTCTCTGGAAGAGTGTGGCGAATCCGTATGTGAATATGATATTTTGAACGATCTATCTTGCTTATCTACAAGATACCGTGGAAGATGTTCCAAAAGTACCGAGCATTGTAAAGAAGCTGAATATTGATGAGATTAATAAGTTACGAAGTGCTAAGTGACAAAAGCCACTGGAACAAAAAGCACTTCAGAATTTTGCAAAGAAATTGGAGCTGAGTCCAATAGCTCGGCAAAAATTTGTTACCCTCGCTTCCTATAATGAGGGGACTTTCCCAAAAGGAGTGAGTCATGGTCTCTACTATGCGACGGTTATTATGCTTGCATAACGTGCCGAGCTGCTTCAGAGAGTTCTATTCGATTGAATTCATAGTTGATTGATTCAATCCGTACTCGAATAGAATCTCCTATTGTATAAAGTGTTTGTCCTGATGAACTCCGGAGACTTCCACTCAGAGAATGAAAAATAAGATTCCCCTTCGGAATAAAAATACTTCCTTCTACTCCATTCGAAAGTTCGATGTAGATATTTCGTTCCGTTATTCCAGAAATAATTCCATCATATATATCACCAATAAATGGTTTCATATAGAGGCATTTTACTCGTTCTTCCAGTGCTCGAGAAATAGTTTCTGCTGTTCTTTCACGAAGCGAGGATTTATCAGATTTTACCTTTAAATCCTTTTCTGAATACAGTCATTTTTGAGTATGAAGAAAGTGTTTTATAATTCTATGAAGCAGGAGATCGGGGTATCGACGAATAGGGGAGGTGAAATGGCTATAGAAATCAAGTGCCAATCAGAAATGTCAGAGGGGCTTTTCCTTGTATACGGCCTTTGTCATTTTTGGAAGTAAGAGCTTTGAGAGTCGATACTGATTTTTCTCACTCATACTATCCAGAGAATCACGGATGATTTTCGGGGTAAGAGTCTTTTCGATATCATTCTTTCCAAGAATCGATTGAATAACCTGAATAGTTTCGATGCTCGGTGCCTCATGGATACGAGATACAAAGGCAATCTTATTTTTTGAACACCACTTTGCTACTTCTTCATTCGCTAGTACCATACATTCTTCAATGAGCATGTGCGCGTCGTTTCGATCACGTTTTCGAATATTGGTAATATTTTTATGTTCATCAAATTCATAGACGCACTCCGTGGTAGTAAAAAGGATCTTTCATTCCTTCTTCCTTCTTTTTTCCAGTATCTTAAAAAGTGAATATGCCTGAGTGATAGTGCTATTCCATTCGGGAGAATGAAGGGATGTATCCTGCGTTGATATAAACTCATATACCTCATCATACGTCGATCGATGAGAACTTTTGATAATACTTTCTACTATTTTTGAGGCAACAACTCACCCATTCGAATCTATCTCCATGAGAACGGAGAGGGTATTTTTTACGCTTCATGGATGAAGGGAGCAGAGATTATTGGAAAGATGTTCTGGAAGCATCGGGATAACTTTCCCAGGAAAATAGATGCTCGTCCCACGTAAAAAGGATTCATGATCGAGTTTTGAGTCCTGAATGACATAGTTTGAAACATCGGCGATATGAACTCAGAGGAGTATATGTGAATTTCCCAGTGTTCGAAGAGAGATGGCATCATCCAGATCTTTCGCATCTTTTCCATCAATCGTTGTTGTATACCAAGAGCGAAAATCAACTCGTTTTCCATGTTCTGTTTCGACAATAGAAAATGATTCTCCCGAGAAAATACATGTTTCACTCGTTTCCTTGAATCGAGAAGGAGGGGTATATTGTTCTGCTTCCATGAGAACGTCTGGTGAGAAATTCGTTCGAATATTGTATCGAAATAAGAGTATTTTTTCATCGATATTTTTCTCTTCTTTATTTCAGAGATTTCTGAGAATTTTACCATGAGGAATTTC
>SSGK01000017.1 GCA_008015855.1 Candidatus Altimarinota bacterium
AGCGTAAAATGCACCCGTATCATATACAAACATCCAGTTAATATATCCTGATCCATTGTTTTGAAAGGCTCTATCAGCGAGGGCTACTCAGGAGAGAAATTGTGGTGGTATACGGAATCGAAATTGCATACTTGGATCTCACCAATCCACCCCATTTGGAATTACAAGTTGTACGGGTTGTCCAAGAGAGAATATATTCCAATCAGCATTATAGGGACTATTCCCTTTTGATGGAGCCGGAATAATAGAACTTCCTGTCGTCATGTACATAAGATATCCCGTATCCGTAACAGCAGTACTCTGAGGGATACCATCCCAAGGATGAGTACCACTCATCGTAAAAAGAGTTGCTTCGATAGAAGTAATCGCATTATAGTAGGCAATATTACTATCTTCAATATTACGCACCATGCGTGAATATGGGTACAGCTTCTCTATAAACACAACGGTCATAGTAGTCACAAAACCAAGGAGTGCTACCGCAATAATCAGAGCAAATCCTCACGAATGTCTCAATCTCGAAAAAAGAATCATAATTACAAATCAAATTCATTAAGATTTATGGTGGTGGAAATCGTCATATCCATATCCTCCATTTTTTTAAGATGGAGAAGTTTCTTTCGTTCCCAAGAGAATCCGAGTGTTACTCTGAGCCGTACGTATGGATGGATATAATCAGAAAGGTCACCATTTCACCAAGCAAGATTTGAATCATTCTTTGGTGCGAGATAGAATTCTATATTCTTCACATTGATAAACTCTGGAAATACATTTACCCATTCACTATCAATCCCAGCAGGAAGTTTTTCTCAGAGAACATCTGGTCATTGGCATTGTTCTTTCCAGTCAATATGACAAAACCAGGTATCAATCTTTCCATCATAGGCAGTATTTCCATTTCCATCATGCGTGAGACCAAAGTCCTCTCCCATAAGACGTAAAATCTGAACATTTCAGAGGCAACCACTTCCCGTAGGACTTGGTCCTGAAAAATCACAAGTAGCACCATAGAGGACATCAGGATCCTGTTTTACATACCAGCGAATCATGAGTCGTTCGTATTTTCCTCGTTCATTCTTCTTGATAAGATAGAGTTCTTTATATGCTCCTGTTCCTATTGGATCCGGCCCCATTCAGAGATTTTTATCATCGTCATCACCCATAATATTCCCACTTCCATCACGGTCTTCATTTCCTACATCATCATTTTTATTTTCATTATAATCAATAAATTGAAGTGCAAATTGCCCATATCGCTGATATGTTCCGGAAAAGTTCACATTCAAAGCACTTCCGGTATATTGCCCAGCAATATTATTGGTTACAAGACAACCACCCGTTCCCATACTTGTTCCATTTCAGGATAAACAATAGTAAAATCCAGAACCATACGTTGCTGTCCCAAGAGCCCCATTGTATCCATAATTTCCAAATCCCGTCGGAAGATCATAATGACCAGAAGATGTGCTCATTCCAACGACCTTTCGATTCCAGTACTCTTCATAATCGATATTTCCTCATACCTTGATAATAGAAGTGAGTTGCTCCACGAAAAAGTGAAGCTCCTGTTCCAATTCAATACGATTCGTTGTATAGAATTTTGCAAACGAAAAAACTCCGAGAGACTGGAGTGCTGCAAGAAATACCATAACGAACATCGTCATGGCCATCATAAATTCTATAATGGTGAAACCTCTTTTATTTTGTATGAGATTTTTGATTTTCATGGAAAGAAGATGAAGGTATATGTCTCTTGAAGATATAAATGCAGAGTGTTCCGATTGATCGTCCTATTGCGAGAGCGGTTGGCTTTTTCCAAAATCCCTTTGGCCCAACTTGAAGAAGAAAATTGAAAAATGCATTCCCATTTTCTCCCGCATTCAATTGTGACGATTTTCCAAAAAGAATCAGGAGAGAAGATACAATTCATCGAAAGTAACCCACCAAAATCGATAACAGAATGTAGAATCGATTATTTTTGAGATGTGACATCCGGGTAAATTTAGGTCAGAAATAAAATTTACTTTTTTCTCTATATTCGTATAAATACACCTATAACGCTTGCTATGAATTATATTGCAAATTCGAAAAATAGGAAACTGAAAAATAAAATTTCACTCTTCCTTTCCCATATTAATTTTCAGGCGATTCATTTTCCGCTCTGAAAAAAACTTATTCTCTCTGGTTTTATACTCGGGATTATTTCTCTGTTCCTCAATTGGATCTATATTTCACGTGAGGTGAGTGGAAATGGGTTTTCTATGTACAGTGGGTTTATTGGATATATCATGATAATTCCGTTTGGAGTTATACTCTCTTCTTTGTTTTCAAAACAGAAGATTCAAACATTTAAATCCCTCCTCCGAATCCGCACGACCGAATGACATCTCTCACTTTTGACGGGTTGGGTTCTCTTTACGGGTGCAATCATTGTTATGAATATGTCTCTTGCGATGAGTTCTTTCGTTCACAAAGATGCTACCATCGGAAGTGGTCTTATATTTTGAATCATCTCTGGTCTTGTTCTGATAGCTGGATGAGCCCTCCGTCACAAGGAAGAGAAGAATGAAATTATTGAAAATATGTATATTCATCATCAGACAAAAACACAAACACTCGCTGAAATTGAAGAAGTGATGAATCATCGAAAAGACCAAGATGACAAGAAAAACATGACTCTTCCGTTTTAGGAATCTTTTTTCATAAGTAAAATTTGACTTTCTACAAAAAATCGTTACATATTTTCTAATAGCTTCATAACTTATCCTCGTATCATGACTACTCAGGAAATGAACATTCTTGACAGCTTCAAGAAGGTTCTTGCTTCCCTTACAGAGAAGGAACGCAGTGTGATAGACAGACGCATTGGACTTACTGGCCAAAAGGAAACGCTCCAAGAAATTGGAAACAGTTATGGTATTACTCGTGAACGTGTTCGACAAATCGAAGATGTAGGTATTAAGAAGATTGGTCGTATCGTCCGTACAACACAACTCATCAAAGTACAAGAATCTGGAGAACGCATCATCAAGATGCATGCTGGTCTTATCGTTCGAGATCGCCTTATTAGTGCTATCATCGCTGATCTTGGAATCTCTGAAACCATCAATGGAAATATTATTGATATCCTCCTTCAAGCGGATTTCAATCTCCAAAAATCAAAACCTCAACTCGGAACTGAAACATATTTTTTCTTTCCAGAAATTAATAAGAAGATGGTGGAGGCTATCCACAAGGAATCTGTAAAGATTCTTAAGAAGAAAGGAGACATTATGGAAAATGCAACTCTCTACGAAATGATTAAGATTAACCTCTTTGCTCAATTCGGAAAGGTAGAAGCAGAACTCATTGATTCTGTTCTCGATGTATACCTCGATGTAGTAAAGGGTGAAGAAAAGTATATCGGACTCCGAAAGTGGAAGATCCTTAATCCTTCTACTCTCAAGGACAAGGCAATCTATGTTCTCAAGAAGAAGAAAGAGCCAATGCACTTCATCGAAATTGCAAATGCTATTACAGAACACTTCAAAGAACCAGTTAAGATTTCTACTATCCATAACGAGCTTATTCGAAATAATGAATTCGTTCTCATTGGTCGTGGAATCTACGTTCTCAAGGAATGGGGATACAAGTCAGGAACGGTTCTCGATGTAATCATCGAAATCTTCAACAAAGCAAAGGTACCTCTTTCTACAGAAGAAATCACTGCTCGCGTTCTAAAGATTCGAAAGGTAAAAACAACTACCATCTACATGAATCTTCAAAACAAGAAATATATCGAACGTGTGGGACGTAATCTCTACCAACTCCGTTCACAAAATCATGCATAATAAAAAAATCCTGGAATTTCCAGGATTTTTTTTAATGCCTTTTTATAGGAACATACCCATAAAAACAATGGTAATAATACCAAGTATCATGGAAAGAACAAACGTCCCAAGAACACTTCGTCCGAATTCTCGTTCTCCAAATCGCCATGCAATACTTCCCTTTACAATATTATTCGACATCACAGCGATGAGAATAGAAGTGGTTGCTACGAATGGGATAATCATACCCTCATGTGCCTTTGTCGCCATATCTTGCGTAATCGCATCAACATCAGCAAAACCAGAAACAACCGCAAGAAGATAGTAGAGTGATTTTATTTCAAATAATTGAATCGCTCCTGATATAAACTTGATAAAGAGAATGAAAATAGCGAATTTGAGAGCTGGGCCAATCTGAAATGGACTATCAAATTCTTGTTCCACTCGAATTTTTTTTGCTTGAATCCCTTCCTTATGAGACCGATGGAGAAAGTATCAAATCGAGATAAGAAATACTGCAAGCATAACAATCGCAGGAATCAAAATCGTTCCAAGGAGGAATGGAGCAAAGAAAGCGGTAATAACAATAACACGAATAAACATGATAGAGTTGGCAAGAAGCGTAGCAAGAATGTATGGATATCTATTATGAATATCTTCGGTACTCTTTTTTGTCATCGCTGCAGTGGTTGCAGTAGAAGAAACAAGACCACCAATAGCTCCTGATGCAAGAATTCCACCCTTTGATCCAATAATCTTTGAGAGAACATACCCAGCATATTCTACTGCTGCCATAATCACAACAAAGAACCAGATGCTATAGGGATTAAAAAACTTCATATACCAGATACATTCAAAGAATGCACTGACACCAGTACGACATTGATTCATAGCAAATTCAGCAACGGGAGCGCCATTTGAGAGAAATGCCATAATTTCTGCAAATGAAAATTTTGCGCTCGGAAGTATCGGAAGGATAACAAAGGCAATGACCGCAAATTTAATAGTATTCCCAAGTTCTGCCCGAGAAATCTTCTCACGCCATCGTTGGAGGTGTTCCTTGAGTGCGAGAATCATCATGAGAAAGACAGTGAAAACAATCGCCACCTTCCAATGTCCAAGCATGACAATAACTCCTACAAGGTATACAAGAAGTGCGGCATATTCACTCGTAATTCCTATGTAATCCTTGCGAAAAGATGCATATACGTATGAGATAGCAACAAAAATTCCTGAGAGAACTCATCCGAGAATCATCCAAATATTGGTATCCTGAAGGAGATCAATCCATGTACAAAGGGCTCCAAAAAGACCAATCAGAGCATATGAGCGAATTCAACCGAATCGAACCACATGATTCTCTGTTGTCTTACTATGAGGCGTCTCTCGTTCAATACCGATGAGACCTCCAAGTAATCCTGCTAAGAAAAGCCCGAAAAAAACAGTTTGTTCCATAAAGTGGAAGAAAAATATATTAACACTAGTGTAACAAAATGATTCAAAAAAAACAAGGAAACTCCCTTGTAAATATTCGAGAAACCCTTCTTCTTAATTTTTTAGAGAGAAATCTTCTCACCAAGAAATTTTGGTGAAGCACCAATCAATACATCAAAGAGGGCAACAAGCCTTGCTCCTATTTCTCGCACATAAACTCTCGGCGCAATAGAGAATGGAACCTGCCCAGCAGAATATCCATATGCATCAATCCCATTATTTCGTGCAATATAGAGCGCTCGCTCGAGATGGAAATCCTGCGAAATAACGATATATCCTGTCTGAGAAAATACCTCCCTGGCACGGACTACCGAATCAAGGGTACGAAATCCTGCATAATCAAGAATGATCTTCTCTTCTGGGATTCATGCCTTTATAAGTGCTTGTTTCATGAGCTCAGGCTCATTGTATGAATAATGTGCATTATCTCAGGAGGCAATAATAGCATCTATCTTTTTTGCATCATAGAGTTGTTTCGCAGCATGGATTCTCTGTTCAAAGAATATATTTTTCCTCCCTTCCACAGAAGGAGTAGTTCCAAGAAGGAGTCAGACG
>SSGK01000054.1 GCA_008015855.1 Candidatus Altimarinota bacterium
ATTGAAACAGATAGGGCCATCCCCTTCTCCACCTATAATATGGAACTTCCTCAAAGCTCTAAGCATCCAAGTTTCGCAGAAAAGGTAAAACTCTGGAAAGAGTCAAAATAAAATAAATCCCCACATAATTGGGGATTTATTTTATTGTTTCTCAGCACTCTGAAGGATGGTATCCATAATATTTGCAACCTTTGGAACAGAGCGATCTCATTCGATAACAAGGGTCGAACCAGAGAGATTTACATACGTTTTTCCTGTTGCCTGATCTTCATACTTTGATTCATTTTTTAATTCAGGAAGGAGTTTATTGTTATAGAAGTATACGCGAACTTCTGCTGTTCAAAATGATTCCAATCCACTACTCGTAAGTGCTACACCAAGTGTATGTGTCGCTCCATCCTGAGAACCAAATCCTTGATAGTATGTATACTTTGGAAGGGCTACACCATACTTCAGTCATTCATTCTTATAGATATGATAGCTTCCGGTACTAAAACTTGCGAGACCTTCATTTGCAAGAGATGTTGATGAGGCTGCATCTCACGATGCAGGAGTTTCTGGCGCATCTTGATCATCATTGGAATATCCATGACATGCTCCTGTATACGCAATTTCTACCCCTTCAGAACGTGCGGTACATCCATTGGAATATGTTTTGTTATCCTTTCCACATACTGGCATGTATTCACGAGTACATATTCCTTGATTCGAAGGCATTGTATCCTCATCCTCTCCGTCCTTCTTAGCGTCATCCTTATCATCAGCACGAATTATCTCATCACCACCAGTTGAAGTCTGGTTATCATCAATCTTTCCAGTATTTACTTCCATTGCATCATCTTTATCTGTATCTACTGTCTTTTTTTGTTCTGTAACAAAAAAGCGAGAAGGAACTTGAACGGTGTATTCAAGAGCCACGAGCAAGAGTATAGTAAGAGCAATCGGGAGAACCGTTTGTGAAAGGAGGTTTTTATTTCGCATAAAGTGTATATATAAAATATTATAGGTATTTTCTAGGAAAAATAGGAAAATGCAAATAATTCCACGTGGAGAAAGTGTGAAGGATTATCCCCAATGAATCGATTCCTGTCATGTTTCTGTTAAATAGTCATTGATAGTAGAAAATGGCTTTGATCCAAAAAATCATTTATGTGCGGAAAATGGACTCGGATGAGGAGAGGTAATAATCGTATGTCGAGTTCCATCGATGAGGCTTTTTTTAGCGATAGCATAATTTCCCCAAAGGAGGAAAACGCAGTGTTCTTTTTTTTCTGATATAAGTTCTATAACTCGATCCGTAAATATTTCCCATCATTTTCCCTGATGTGATGCGGGCAATCCTTCTCGCACGGTAAGAACCGCATTTAAAAGGAGAACTCACTGCTCTGCCCAATCAGTTAAATTCGTATCGTTTCTATCTATTCAGAGATCAGATTTCAGTTCTGTGAAAATATTTCGAAGGCTTGGCTGTGGCTTATTCCCAGTAGGAACAGAAAAAGAAAGACCCATAGCTGCTCCGGGAGTGTGATAGGGATCTTGGCCGAGAATGACTACTTTTACTTTTTCAAAAGGAGTTAAGTCAAAAGCTCGAAATATATTTTTTCCAGATGGAAAACAGGAAGTTGTTTGATATTCCTCTTTTACGAATTGAGTCAGCTCTTTCCAATATGGTTTTTCAAACTCATCACAAAGCACTGCGTGCCAAGAAGGTTCTATACGAACGGTCATAATCATTCTATAAGTGTAATGGCATGATTATAGGAGAATACGAAAGGAATTCAATTAAATACTCACTTGATAGTATTCTGATACACTATAGAGCGTCACCTCTCTCGTCTTTCATTCTGGTGCTTCATAGCCAAGGTATTCTATATTGAATCACTTTTTTGATTCAAGAGCATCATAGCTCTCTTTACTGATAATAATTCCCTTCTTATATTTTCTCGTGAGTCACTCAAGACGGCTCGCTGTATTTACCGTATCTCCGATTACCGTTGCATCCATGCGCTTCTTTGTACCAACTGTCCCCATAATAACTTCCCCCGTATTAATCCCGATTCAGACACCAATCTTTTTACCAAGAGAAGTAATCTGAAATTTCTTCATGTAATCATGTATTTCAATGGCACATTTAACCGCATTATCTGGATGTGGGGAATCAAAGACAATCATAATACCATCACCAAGGTATTTATCAATAAATCAACCATGAGCATATACAATTTGCCCAATACCGTCAAAATAGATATTGAGAAGCATGAGGGCACGAATTGGTTCGAGTTTTTCCGTAATCGTCGTAAAACCAATAATATCGATAAACATAACGGTGAGAATTTTCCGTTTTGAATCACCGAGCATGAGACGTTCATATCATTTAGCACCAATTTCCTTATAAATATCTTCAGGAATAAATTTTTTAAACACCTCTTGCATCTCATGGAGATCTTTTTCAGCGAGTTTTCAGGCAATATATGTTTTCTTAAAAAGAGAGGACATATGAGAGTTTTCCATGAACACATTATCTTGATGATCACCCTCTTCAAATGGCTTATTCTCTTGTAATTTATGAAATCGATCCAAATTCCATTTAAAATCTCGACTAAAGAGCTCTGATAAAAATACAAAAACTACCGTAAATGCTACTGCCAAAATCAAATACCCTCCTGCAATGAGTGGAAGTTTTTTGTAGAGTTCATAAAAAAGGAATGCGTGAGTTCCAAGAAACAGAAGCGCAAGAATACGATTGAGTATCTGAAAACTTTTATAGCGCATAGAATAAATTGTTTTACATTACTCTTCCACTCTATCATATTCTTCTTGAAAAGGCAAAGATTTTATCCTCATTTTTTCCTTATATAAAAAGAAATATACCCCAAGGGACATAATAAAAAGTGTTATAAAAATAAGGAGATATTGTATAGGAAATTCCTTATTTCAGGATGGGATAATTCGAATTGTCTGAATATCATCATTTTTTAGCTCGGTATTCTTTTTTTGGATGCTTTTCTTGCGAGATGGAGAATATATTTTTTGAACAACGAGTTCTTTTTCGTGTGTTTCGAGTATTTCTCCATCAAATCAAATGGCCTGTATACTTATCACATAGATTCCCGGAAGGGAGTATGAAATGGATGGTGGATTTTTCCCATAAATCGGAGCATATCATGGAAAATGCCACACATATGTCATTGCAGTTCATCCAGATGATGTAAAGTTCAAGTGACATTCTTTCTTTGTGATGCAAAAAATTTTTCCTCCTTGATCTCGAATGGTTTTTGCATGTTTCTGTAACACTATTTCACCACCATTTCTATCAAGCTCTGAAACGCGTATTTCTGCAATCTGACGGGAAATATCTTCCTCGAAAAATTGAGATATTACCTCTGTAATGTCTTCATGAATCATGGGATAGGCACCATATTTTCCAAGAAAGTAATTCCAACTCGATTGATCTATTGTATTCCTTTCTTTTTTAAATTGCGGAATCGATTCAGAGAGAAGTAAGGCCTCATACCAAGAGACATCGAATTCATATTCCTTATCCGGAATCAATTCGAGTCAACCACATCGAAGAATGCCACGGTTACTCATAAAAAGAGCATTCTTTCATGACAGAAGTATCACTCTTCTTTCCAGAGAAGGAAGCACCCCTTCATGGAATGATATAAATCATGTTCAGAAAGAGAGTTTACATTTTTTCAGAGAGATATCTCCGGTTCCTGTATTTTCGATATCAATCCATGGAAAATACTTTCATCCATCAGGAACCATTCCAATCTCATGAAAAATCAGAGAATATTCCGGCGAATCAACTTTTGTCAAATCCTTCTTCCTGATATCTTCTCTCTTCTCCAAAACATATATATCACGAGTAATTATATCCGAGCCAAATTGATTTGAAACACGAAATGTAAGGAGATAGTGACCTGGATTATATCGGATAGTTCCAGGGTCTTTTCGAAAAGAGGATGATCCATTTCAAAAATCCCAATAGTACGAAAGATTTTCCCCTTCACTCCTCTCACCTGACAGATTAATACTGCACGTTCATGAAGAACAGAGAATCATCATATCGTCCATAGAAACCATCTTTGGGAGCACTCCATCATAGATTATCTCTGCTTTTGGGGGTTTTCAGACGTATGAATTTGTTCCGCCTCCAGAAGTTACCTGCGAAAAAGGAGCAGAAAAAGAGTAAATCTTTTCTTCCGATTGTGCTCCTGTTTTTTTATGAAGAAGGATAACATCTATCTCTCCCGTACCAATTAGATAGAGTGTATTTGGATTACAATCCGAAAGACTTCCAGATATCGAAGTATTTATAAGGCATTCATAGTCTGATGATTTGAATCCTGTTCAGAAGATAGGTTCAAGCGTTATATTCAATCGGCATGGATACGTATTCAAGCAGAGATAGGTGTATCCTGAAAATGCGCCATTCGAAGGTGATTGGAGTGTGGGAAAAATCTCAGGAAAGAGTATATTTATCTCAGAGGAAAGAATTTCTCAGGATGCTGCCGTATCTGTTTCTACCGGAGGGTAAATATTCGTATATCACGAAAAAGACGTTGTAAGATAGATGCTTGTTGCTTTGTGTCAAGCAAAATCCTGTATTCCATAGTCTCAATAGGTTTTAATTCGTAGATGACTCGAGGTTGTTTTATTGATATCCAGAAGTGTCTTCTCATAATCAGATTCACGAATCAAGATTGAAAGAATATTTCCAGAAAGAGAGGAGTCAATAATATACCCCGTTTCTGTGTCAATCTTTGTATTTACGAGTCATCCACTGGCAGAGTACAATGCAAAATTCTCGGGCAAAAATACTCAGGTAATGGAACGATTAAAGTATATCTCAATAGTATCAATCTTATTATTTTTATCAGCATCTTTG
This sequence comes from Candidatus Altimarinota bacterium, assembly GCA_008015855.1. Lineage (GTDB taxonomy): Bacteria > Patescibacteriota > Gracilibacteria > BD1-5 > UBA2023 > SSGK01. The sequence continues at coordinate 4,895 of SSGK01000054.1, forward strand.
TATCCGAGAAAAATCGGACTCAGGGGTTCTTGGGTTTCTGTTCCGGTTGAGGATTCTGTTCCGGTTGAGGATTCTGTTCCGGTTGAGGATTCTGTTCCGGTTGAGGATTCTGTTCCGGTTGAGGATTCTGTTCCGGTTGAGGATTCTGTTCCGGTTGAGGATTCTGTTCCGGTTGAG
>SSGK01000004.1 GCA_008015855.1 Candidatus Altimarinota bacterium
CAGTAACTACCTTCGCATGACGAAGTACTTTATCATTGAGTGTATATCATTTTTCAAATTCAAATACGATTTTTCAGAGATCTCCTTTTGTTTGACTCATTACTTCATGTTTATTTGCATCAACTTCTTGTCCAAGGGATTCAAAGGAAGCAACCTTCATATCAGCAAGCGTCTTTTCAAAACCTCAAACAATCGATCGAATTCCGTTTATCCAGTTATCACTTTCATCTCATTGTTTTGCAATAAGAGCTCGTTCAAGATTATCGATATGGGGGAGAAACTTTTTTACAACACCCGCAGTAATAAACCACATCATTTCTTCTCTATCACGCTCCATTCGTCGGAGAAGATTTTGGTAATCAGCCTGTGCACGAGAAACGGCATCACGAAGTTTTATGATTTCATCTTGCTCTGTGTTATTTGTTAGCTCGGTTGCTTGATTTCCAGATTCAGTATCGTTATTCATTTCTGGAGTTATTTCTTCTTGATTTTGTTGTGTATCAGTCATAGGAGGGAATAATAAATAAGCGAGTTGCATTTTCATGAAAAACATAAAAAAATCAAGTTCTCCATTTTGCAATAAAAAAGCACTTTTTGAAAGTGCTTTTTAAGAGATACTACTTTGAATCTTTATCGGTTTCATTAGATGATGTATTGATTGTATTTTTTAGTTCATTGTAGGTAGTTTCGAGTTGATTCTTAAGTTCAAGTATAAATTCTTCAACTTCCGCTGTTACTGTCTGTACTTCGTTTGCAATAGAAGTTCATTTTGTCTTTGCTTCATCAAGGAGCGCTTGTTTTTTTTCATAGAGGTATGCAAGAGCCTCTTCTATTTTTTCTTTTCCGGTTTCGCGCTTACTTTCAAGAGATGCGATAAGTTCTTCTGCTTCTTTCTTGAAGTTATCAATAGCAAAGGATGCTTTATTCTTGAGAGATTCCATATCCTTACATTCATCAAGTGTTTCTTGAACCTTATTTTTGATTTCTGAAAATGCCTGTTTATGGATATCTACGATATCATCAATGAGTGTTGTTTTTTCCTCTTCTTTTTGTTCGAGACTCGTTTGACGAGCATCTTTTTTATACTTGAGAGCAATAGCAAGTCCAGCAGCATATCCTGCAAGGAGTGTGATAATTCATTTTTTACTCATAAAATTATTGTGAAGAAATACGGCCGTATTGTACCACAAAAAAAAGTTTTTTCAATTATTATTTGAATGCCATCAAAAAACATGGTAGAATGCCCTTGTTCCATTACATGTTTTATGACAAGCGATAATACAAAAATTAAAAATTTCTGAAAACTGGATAATCTTGAGGTAGATGGATCTATTAATATTCTTATATGGAATGTTCATAAGTGTCTTTCAAATATGCTCGAAGATGATCTTAAAAGAATGCTTCATTATTTTGATATTGTACTCATGCAAGAGGCAGTAATTTCTGAATATTGGGAAAGAGCACTTCATTATTTTGATCGTTTTGAATGGAGTTTTTTCAAGAGCTTTAATCTTCATAAAAATAGCGAGACAGGAGTTCTTACAGGAAGTCGGTTTAATCAACTTGCTCAAGCTATTCTTCCTACGAAGCATAGGGAGCCTATCCTTCGAACTCCAAAGGCAACAGGAATATCATTATTTCCTATTAAAGATTCTTCCAAAAAACTCATGGTAATTAATACCCATGCTATGAATTTTAATTTTGGAACCCCTTTTATGGAGCAGATTACTGAAATTGCTGAAACAATAGAGTGACATGTTGGGCCGATGATTTGGGCAGGAGATTTTAATACATGGAGTAAGGGGCGAATGGAATTTCTTATGGGTATTGCTAAAAAACTCTGACTCGAAAAAATCGATTTCTCGTATGATCCACGCTTTTTAAAGCTCGATCATATTCTCTATCGTTGATTATCTCCTGTTACTTGTGAAATATTTGATACCGTGAAAAGCTCGGATCATTATCCGATTTCTGCACAATTTGAACTTATAAAATAAATCCCGAAATATTGGGATTTATTTTATAAGTGTCTTTGAGAGATTTTCATATCCATTTTTTGTTATAAGAATGTCATCTTCGATGCGAATCCCTATTCATTCCTCAGGAATATATATTCCTGGTTCACAGGTTACAATCATATCTTCTTGAAGTGCATCAGATCGATTTCCTACATCGTGTGTATCGAGTCAGAGAAAATGTCCAATAGAGTGTGGAAAATAGGGATTCGATAGAGGAGTGTATTTATTAATAGGGAGTCATAACTTTTTACATACTGTGAAAGCAAAGTCTTTTACTTGATTATTCCAATGAGAGATGTTTATCCCCGGTTTTAAAAGCGTTTCAGCATAGTTTTTTATATCTGACACCGCCGCATGAATCTCACGATATCGATCCAATTCTTGTCATACAGAGAATGAACGAGTGATGTCAGCGCTGTATCCATGATATTCAGCTCAAAAGTCGATAAGTATCCAGTCATTTTTCTGGAGGGTTCTTGTATGTTGTGTGTAATGGAGGATACAACTTTTTTCTCAGCTCGCAACAATGCTTGGAAATGCTTCAGTGGCTTGATTCTTTCGGAAAATATAAGCAATCATTGCCTCTATTTCATATTCCTTCATTCAAGGCTGTAGATTCTTTTTTATGTATGAATATGCTTCTCAGGTAATATGAATTGCATGACGAATGGCTTCTATTTCATAGTGATTTTTAATGGTTCGAAGCTCACTGAGTATAGAATCAAAGGAAATTATTCTTTCGGCTTCAATTTCCCACTGGATTTGATCCTTCAGTTCCTCCTGAATATAGTAAATGGTATTTTTATTTTGTAATTGCTTACAATAGTCTTCCCATTCGAGAAATGGATATATCTGATTGATTCATGAAATTCGACCGTATTCTTCCCATGTTCCCCGTATGCTCCCCCATATCTTTTCTTTCTCGCTGAGTTCATCCGAAAAGAGAAGAGAGGTACATTGAGCATTTTCATCTTTATGGAGTATGAGAATATATCACGGAGCATTTACACCAGTAAGATACAAAGCATCGGAATCTTGACGGTATGAGTAAGTTACATCGCCATTACGAATACACTCTTTTTTTGCTCATATGATACAAATCGAATTTGGTTTCATTTTTTCAAAGAGTTTTTCTCTCGAAAGGATATAGCAATTGACATTCATTTTAATATATGTATATTATATAATATTAATAGTTTTCTATGCAGTGTCGTTTCGGTATTGATGGAATTATTCGAAATATAGAATCTTCCGATTTGCGTGAAAGTCTCGGATATATTTCAGAATTTCGAATTCATTCCTTCGCCTCATATTATCGATTTGTTGCAGAATCGCAACGCCCATGAATATATAAGCAACTTTCTGGTAAGCTTGAATTGTTATCTCAGAAGTTATCTCATTTCTTCTCATGACAAAAAGTTGACCCCATTATCTTTCTTGCTTTTTGGTATTATAAAGAAGGGAAAAGTATACGGGATATCTCTCTTGGTTTGCAACGAGACTTTCAGATCGATTTTCCGAAGAATTCATTAACGCATACTTTGGTGAATATCTTTGAATGGGAATTACGTTCGAATAACTCACATGAAACATCACTATCGCTTCAAAAACATGCAAAGAATGGTTCTGGTAAATATTCTATGGAGCGTTTTAATCAGCGTCGTACAGAACGAAAAACAAAAGAAGTAAATGAGAGAGTATTTCGGTGCGTTCATACCCCTGTTCAATGTGATCTCGATGAAGTTGCTGTGTTATTTGAACATTCTCGTAATTTGAAAGAAAGAGTGGAAGTGCTTCTCACCCAAAGATACGGTATTTCTGATGGTGTAACATATTTATCAATTCTTCAGTCTTCTGGAATGAGCATGGGAATGATTGCACAATTCTTACTATGAGTCTTTCAGAACTTTTTTCACGAGGTTGGAAAAGATACAAATAGCCTTCCAAAAATTACCTCTTCAGAGGTGAATAAAATGCTCCTAACAAATAAAGAAGAACATTAGTTCTTCTTTATTTTTATGAGGCGTACCACGGTTTCAATATGATGTGTATGAGGAAACATATCAACCGGGATAATATCTGATACTTTATATGCATCATTCTCAAGGAGAATAGTGAGATCACGGACGAGGGTGGCTGGATTACAGCTCACATAAATAATAGTATCAGAATCAAAAGAAAGAATATCTTTTACTGCTTTTGGATGCATCCCATCTCTTGGAGGATCAACCACGAGAGTAACCGGAGTGTTATTTCTACTTTCAAGGAAGAGTGGAAGCCAGTCTTCCGTTTTCATATTCACAAATTCGATATTATCAATCCCATTTCTTTTTGCATTTCTATTCCCATCTTCACTCGCTTCTTTTACAATTTCTACCGAGTATACTTTTTTGAAGTAAGATGAGAGAAGGATACCAATTGTCCCCGTTCATCCATAGAGATCGAGCAGTATCGTATCTTTATTTTCTCCCTTTTCTTCCTTGGTAACAAGTTGTATCGTTGTTTCATAGAGCTTCTCAGCTCCGAGGGAATTGGTTTGAAAAAAGCTTTTTGGATTTATTTCAAAGCTCTTTCCGAGGAGTTCTTCGGTAATGGTTGTTTTTCCATCAATAAGAATAGCTTCCCCAGTAACAATATCTGCTCGTCCCGTATTACAGAGGAGATAGATGCTTACTATTTCGGGGAACTTTTTTTGTAGTGTATTTGCATAGACTCGAAAATCTCATTCCTCCTTTCGTGTCCATCATGGGAAATTAGTATTGACGCTGAAAATAACCATCGTTTCCTCATTTTTTCGACTTTTTCGAATTACGAGATGCCTCCAAAAACCTTCTCCTGTCTTTGGGTCATACGTTGCCAATCCTGATAAACGAGAATATTCATCCACGTGTTTAAATATTGCATTCATCTTTTCATCTGCAAGGATGCAATATGAACAGTCGATAATTCGATCAAATTGTCCTGGTGCATGGAATCAAAAACGAAATTCATCGTGAATATCTTCCTTTGCTGAAATATATTTTCACCATGAAAATTCCACCTTGTTTCGATATCCTTCCGTCAGGGGTGATGGTACGATGGGGGAAATGTGGTTCATTCTGTTTTTTCTTTTAGAGCATAAAATGCTTCCTTTACTTGATTTTCTTTAATTTCAGCCTGAATCTCATATGGGATAGCAAGCCATTTACATCCTCCATAAATCTGCCAATGTGACGGTAGTTCTCGTTCATAAGGAGATTTCTTGGTAACAGCAACAATTTGTGCCTCAAGTCGATTCTTGTGAACTTTCAGAATTCGAAGAGTAACAGTACTCTTTGGGATAGCTCATCCGGTAATAATGATTTTACGACCATCTTCCGCTGTAGCAAGTCCTTGTCATCCGAATATAAGTTTTTCTATAAAAACATTTTCAAGGATTGTATTTTTTTTCATGGGTTTTAAGAAAAATGAATGCATAGAATATATGTGAAAAACAAAAAAACGGAAACCTATTTTTGTTCCGTTTTTAATATATGGTAGTATTTTTCATGTAGAATGCGAAGTCATTCAGCCATTTGCTCATATCGACTAAACGCCCGAGAATTATGAGCTCAATTTTCTACTCATGTGGGAAATTGTTCAAGTTTTACGGGAATTCCTTTCTGAAAAAAGCTTTGTTCGAGTACTCATAAGAAAAATGGTACTGATTGGAATGTTGAATGAAATCGATAGGCAACCGATTTGTTACGAGATTATTGAATTTGTTTTAGTATGATCCCATCATCAGTAATGTCCCAAGAAAGAACACAAGTAGGCGAGTAAATATTGGTTGACTCTCTTTTATAGTGAATGATGAGAGCATATTCTCCATCAATAATAAGGGAATTTCAAAAAGTTCCTCTGGAAAACTCTCATTCAGCATGATGAATACCTCCTGCTATTTCTACGAGCAACCGAGTACTATCAACTATCTTACAGCATGGATTATGCGGATTTGTTAAAAAATTCCGGAAATCCGGAATTTTCAATTCATGAAATGATTCATTTATTTGCTCCCTTCTCATATTAGAGACGTGTTCCACTATTGGTGAGTAAGTAAGTAGTTGAATTTGCATTAAAATCAGTTTCAACAATATTAATAGGTTCTCCTGATTTTTGTTTTTCAATTGGAAAAACAACTAAATCAGTATGAACAGAGATATCCGTTGGCTGTTGAAAAGAGAGAGTAAATTCAGTCATACCTCATTCCTTCTTTTCAACGAGCACTACTCCAGTGAGCGATGTTGCTCATTTTCCGAGTTGAATAGAGTCAGGGTTATGCATGAGTATGGCACGAAGACTCGTTACCGATACCATAGGATTATTCGCATGAAAAATGAGAGAATTCCCATTCTTTTTTAATTCAACGTCGATGGTGCTGATATTTCCTGCAGCACTTTCTGCTTGATATACAGAGGCAAGCATTCATTGCATATTGCTTCCAGGTTCTATCAATAGATTCACTCCGACTGCAAGCATGAGAGCAAAAATTGCGCTTCCATAAGTAAATTGTCGATGCTTTTTAGTGTATTCGCGAAATAGGTCTTTCATATTTAGAAAAATACATATAATGGTTCTAACTTTCCACATTTTACCGTATTTTCTTATTTCTGTCAAAGTTTTCTATGACAATGCGAGTGTATATTTTTCTTCTTCTCCTCACACTTTTTACAAGCGGATTATCAGCAATTCTCCTCTTCTTTTATATGAATCCTGAATCAGATTTTCAGATAGCATTCACGCTCATGGGAACGGCAATTTTCTTATTTGGTTCAACATTCTTTGCTTTATTTATTTATTTTATAAAGCGAATATACTATCGATGAGAAGTGTATATGTCCACCTTAAATGCGAGTTTACGACAATCCATTCTCATGATGATTGCCGTTATTGCAACGGTTACTATTTATTCATATAACATTTTTGAACCAAAACTTATTGCACTTATTTGGGCTGCAGTTATATGTTTTGAAGTGATGATGCAAACATTGGATTAAAAAAAGAGCTCGGAATGAGCTCTTTTTTTTATGGTCCAGAAGATACATTTTGAAAGAATGTATTTATATTTTTTCCTATCTTCATAAGATCATTTTTATAACGAAGGAATGCATTTTCAAGAACAGCAAACTTATCTTTTACCTGACGAGCAAATGTATCTCGATCAGTAGAAAAGCTTTTCCCAATATTTTTATTGGCAATTATCCATGCAATTTTTTTGAATGCAGAAAGTTTCTTTTCGGCTAACTGCTGACAGCTTTTTATATTTCCAGAGATAGCACCGTTTATATTTCCAATAACCGTATTTGCGATCATATCGTCGGTTGGTTGTCATCCAAAATGCTTGAATACTTCTTCGGTTGCTTTCTTTTCACATATTTCCATATAAGCACCGTAGATTCGTTCTTTATCACGAGGAGGTGCATCGAAGAGATCTGATATACTGTTTGCCCACTGAGCAACATCCTTGCTTCTATTTTCATAGAGTTTCTTGATATTGGGGAGAACTTTTTCTTTGTCCACCTTTGCCATCATAGCACTTATGACTACCTGATAAGCTCTCGTGTATGGGGAATTTCCAGCACAAGCATACTCATCAGTAACATAGTTTCATTTTTCAGATTGAATACATTCATCAATCTGGGAAGAATATTCTGATTGTTTTGGGTAATTTGGCTCTTCAGCAAAAAGAGAAAGAGATGGAAATAGAATTTTCAATACAATAATGCAAAGAATGAGAAATCGTACATTAAACATATTATTTCCTAAATATTTTACGAAATAATCCCTTTTTCTCCTCTTTTTTTGGTTCTTCAAAAAGAGAAGTTTGAGGGGTGGTATGCTTTAATTCCTCACGTTTATCGTGAGCTTTTTTTATTCCATAAATAGATGCTACTACTCAACCGAGAATAACCCCGGTAATAAGGGCATCCACTTTATTAATGGTATTTTTGTCTTTTTCTGAATGTGAGTCTTTCTTTGAGAACATGAGAGAGGGGTAATGGGGGATTATTCAGCAGATACTTCCTCTACACCGATACGACCAATCTTAATAGATTTGCTCGGAAGTTTGATTTTTGGAATCATGATATGGAGGGTATTGTATTCAGTAGATGCGCGAATTTTATTGAAGCCAAGATTTTCAGGAAGAATAATGGAGCGAGAGAACTTTCCATAGAAACATTCTTCCACGAGTATTCTCATAATTTCTAGATAGATTGGTGGATGATTCCTTTCTCCTGAGATGGTGAGGATATTCCGAGCAATCGTGATATCAATATCATTCATATTGACTCATGCAATTGGTGCGATGATGATAATTTCATTTTCCGTCTCAAGGATATCGAGAGCAATTTGTCCAATATCATCATTATGAATCTTTTCATCGGTGATGTGAACATGAATTTCATCATCATGAACCTCATCAAAATGATCTGACATTACAGGCTCATGAGTATGATGAGCATCATGATGCGATGCTTTCTTTTTTTCTTCACCGAGTCAGAATAGTTGAAACATAGACAAATGATATGAATAGGAATTAGGAATATCCTATGCAACTTATGCTCTTTTGCAAGTTTCTCATGCTATCTTTTTGAGGGTATCGAGATTTGAATTATTTTCATTTTTTAAATGTTTCTCTGTGTCTTTTTTCTGTATCTTTTCTGAAAATATAGAAGCATGACAGTCTTCAATTCATTGAATGATGGTTTCTTCTTTATTTGGTTTTATATAGAAAACATTATCGCGTGCCTTTATACTTTCACGTATAACTGGTAAATCCGAGAGAACAGAAGGGAGATTGTATTGATTAATTCTCTCAAGGAGTGGATGCCATCAGAGGTAGAGAGGAGTACAGAGGTATCCCTTTGCATTTTCATAGAGCGTGATGGTTTCTTCTTCACCGAGTATTCCGAGGATGTGGATGTGTTTTTGAAGTCAGAGAGTACTAATAAGGGTTCTTATATCCTTATAGTCTTCATTTTCTCTTCCGAGGATAACGAGATCGAGCGGGGACGGATTTTTATCAATGTATCATTTATATGCTCGAATCATACGAATGAGATTCATGTGTGCTCCCCATCATCCATCGTAGAGAAAATATCACGAAAGAATATTGAATTGAAGTGATATTTTATTGTATGTAGCGGCTGAATGAATCGAGCGAACTTCATTGCGAAATGGACTGCTCACGAGAATTTTCTCATCAGATACATTACATATTTCCGTAATATCGTGACGAATGCTCGCGTGTGGAACGAGTATTTTTTTTGCTCGTTCGATCATGGTGAGGAGTCTTTTTTTTGTGAGATACCTATGAAAGACGCTTCTCTCATTTCTATTCGGATAGAATATAGGAGTAAGATGATTCAATATGAGGATACTTCTTTTTGCAACAATTCGAGGAATAGGATTCTCAAATGATATGAATGATTCGATTTTTTCTTGGTAGAGATACTTTGATATAGAGAATTCTTGGAACATATTATGCATTCTACTCTTTGTCTGAATTATGTGAATATTTTTTCCTTTTGGAAGGAGTGTAAAGAGGTGTGATGTAACAAATATATGGTATATATTTTTTGGATTTCGTTCTATATAACCCTGAATATAGTCACGTA
>SSGK01000055.1 GCA_008015855.1 Candidatus Altimarinota bacterium
AAAAAATCCCCTCATTGTTCCCTGATATTTTTCATTCGCTCCTTCACCTGCTTATAATAATCAACCCACGTTGCGAGGGAAAATGCAGCACCTCATCATAAAAGCCATGTCCCAATCTCAACCGCTTGAGGATACAATGAAGGACTAGCACCAATAAGGAGTGTAAGAGCACTCATTTGTACTCCGGTTTTTACTTTTCCAATCGTAGAAACATCAAACATCTCTCCATGATGTTCGAGTTCTAGTCACATCTTAAAGAGATGTATATCTCGCAGTGCCAAGAGTCCTGATGATGTGAGAAAAACTCATTGGGAAATAGGATTGGAACTTGAATATGCAAGACCCCAAAGAGGGAGATGAAATGAGGCACTATCCACAATCGGATCAAATCGCTTTCCAAAGCGCGTCTGTTGATTCAGTTTTCGTGCCGCAAAACCATCAAGTGCATCTGTTAGCATCCCACCAGCATACCAACACGTTGTCTCAAAACTTGGACCATTTTGAAAAAGTTGATACGTAACATACCCTACCACTCCAGCACGAATAGCTGTGAGTGTATTTGGAACATTACAGATTTCTTTGAGAGATTCATGATCTCATTCTTTTATAACTGAATTCATATGAAAAGTATATATAGATAGTTATACGCAATAATTATAAATAATCAATATATCTCGTGTATAAAAAAACAGTGTATATTACACTGTTTGATTATTTTTCTTTTTCATCATAAGCTGATGCATCGCTGTGAACTTGAGAAGTTCATATTCTAATTCGATCAATTTTGTTGGATCTTCTACTGATTTCCCCTCAAGAATAAAGGCATTCTTGAGTTCTTCTGCTTCTTTCTTTTGAGCAAGGATATACTCCTCGTCAGTAAGATTATCTTCATTTTCAACCAGATCAGCAATGATTCGACATGTATCAGGAGTTACATGGAGAACTCCACCACCGATTACAAAAGTTGGGTTATAGATATGCTTTCGCCCATAGGTAACCGTAAATACACCAGGAACAATTGCACACATGATAGGCTCATGATTTGGAAGAATCATAATCTGTCCATCATCCGTTGAAACCGTTGCTGAGATAAAATCTTCTGTCTCAAGCACCTTTCCATTTATAGATATAAGTTCAAATCGCATAGCGCAAATAGGGTATTATGAATTAGGCAGCAGCTCCTTCTTTTTGTTGTTCTTTTTCAAATGCAGCAATAACATCTTCTACTGATCCCTTATACATGAAGAAACGTTCAGGGATATGATCTACTTCACCAGAAAGGATAGAACGGAAACTACGAACTGTATCAGATACCTTTACGTAAAGACCTGGATTTCCCGTAAATTGTTCAGCAACGAAGAATGGTTGAGACAAGAAACGTTGAATCTTACGAGCACGAGATACTGTAAGCTTATCTTCTTCAGAAAGTTCATCCATACCAAGAATGGCAATAATATCTTGAAGCTCCTTATAACGTTGGAGGATTCTCTGACATGTTCGAGCTACATCGTAGTGTTCTTCTCCAACAACCTTTGGAGTAAGTACTGTTGACGTTGAATCGAGTGGATCTACCGCAGGATAGATACCAAGTTCTGAGATAGGACGAGAAAGAACTACTGTTGAGTCAAGGTGAGCAAATGTATTTGCTGGAGCAGGATCAGTAAGATCATCCGCTGGAACATATACTGCCTGAACAGAAGTAATAGAACCATTTCGAGTTGAAGCAATACGTTCTTGAAGAGCACCCATATCAGTTGCAAGGGTTGGTTGGTATCCTACTGCTGATGGAATACGTCCAAGAAGCGCAGAAATTTCAGAACCAGCTTGTGTAAAGCGGAAGATATTATCAACGAAGAGAAGTACATCACGCTTTTCAACATCACGGAAGTATTCAGCCATTGTAAGACCAGTAAGAGCTACACGAGCACGTGGTCCTGGAGCTTCGTTCATTTGTCCAAATACCATGGCAGTTTTATCAATAACTCCTGAATCCTTCATTTCATGATAGAGATCATTTCCTTCACGAGTACGCTCTCCAACTCCGGCAACCACTGAGTATCCTCCGTGTTCACTTGCGATATTGTGAATAAGCTCTTGCATGATAACCGTCTTTCCTACTCCGGCACCTCCAAAGAGACCTACCTTACCACCCTTAAGCATTGGACAGATAAGATCAACTACCTTGATACCCGTTTCAAAAATCTCAGTCTTTGTAGAAAGTTCTTCAAAGGCAGGAGATGCACGGTGAATTGGCCATGCTTCATCTGTTTTTGGATTTTCCATTTCATCAATTGCATCACCAAGTACGTTAAACATACGACCAAGAACATTTGGTCCTACTGGAACACGAATAGCTGCTTCCGTAGCAACAACAGAAAGTCCACGTTTTACACCATCAACTGGGTTCATCGCAATAGTACGTACCATGTTATCACCGAGTTGTTGTTGAACTTCGAGTATAAGCTTATGAGGAGCTCATTGAACTTCAAGAGCGTCATAAATCTGAGGAATATATCCATCCGTAAATTCAACATCAATTACTACACCGATAATCTTCTTAATCGTTCCGATATGTTGTGCCATAAGGTAAAAGCTAAAACAAGTAAGGTCCTCCGATAGAATCGAAGGAAAACGGCGTAATTATATAAAAAATGACTTGAAATCAAAAAGAAAAATACAGTTTTTTTCAAAACCCTCCAATATGAGAATAAATATCACTGGAAAAGTGCGAATTATTTGATTGGGAAAAGAAAATATGCTACCCTAGCTATATATGAAAAAATTTGGATTTTCCCCTCTTCACATATTTTTTGATAAAGAAAAATTATCCGCTTGACCAAGCGGATTAAAAGTGAATCCAGAGAAAGAGAAGGCACTGAAGCTCTTATGAGATATTACCTGAGCTGCCATTATAACAGCTTTTAAGCCATGATATACTCGAACTGATGCACTCAAAAAACTGGAAGAATTTGAACGTGGAATCTCACAAGCACTCCCACTCAAGACATCTCCAAAAGAAGGAAAGGATTTCTTTGATCTCATGCGTCAATTCATAACGCATACGGATATTTTTGGAAAAGATGGAAAGTACGATATGAAAAAGGCAAAGTGATGAATCGAGAATCTCATCAAAGAGCTCAATAAAACAACAGGAAATAAACTTACAATAACAATCCCGGAGCTTGATCCAAAGAAAGCGGAGGAAGAAAGAGTGCAAAAAGTAATAAAAGAAAATGAAGTAAGGGAAAATACAAAAAAAATAGAAATAGCAAAATTTCGCGCATCACATCCTATTAAGGAATATGCAAATATTCTTCTTACTTTTGCTATTGAACATCCAATACGTGCAAAAAGAATGGGGGAATTTGAGAGGCACATTGATATTCCAATGAATCTTACAAAAAAAGATCTTCCAGAATATTTTGCTGTCATTGAAACTATACAGCTTGCAATGCAAGATGATATGTGGAATGCAAATTCTGGAGCACTTGATAAGGCACGTCAAAATTTACGCGAACTATTTACTGATAAAAATCGAACCTATGATGAATTTGAAAAAGCTGTTCGAAGAGCAGTTGATGAGTCAATAAGAACAAAATCTGTAGCACTCACTGTGTGGTGAGATCAAGATAAAAATTGAAAAAAGAAATACGAGACACAGACAATGGAAAGTGTTGCAAAGCAAGCATACTCAAATCCGGAACAACTCAATCAAAATGCTATAAAACTTCTTACAAGTATGCCTGATTGGGAAAATAGAATAAAAGAATATATTTCACCTGAATGACTCAAATGACTTGCGCTCTATCTTGCTGGTCGATGATGGAATTCCAAACTTATATCCCAAGCATGAGTAAAATCATGAGAAATTAAGACATTTTTTGAAAATATCCTCAATGAATCACAATTCGAGAATATACGCAATAAAAATATTACTGAGCTCTACAGTGAAATTCCAAGCATTCAGTCAATCATGTCTGAGCAGGAATTTGTCTCATTATTTAAAGATGGAAATATTAATATTACTCTTTTTGCTAAAAAACTCATTGAAAAAGGAAAATGAAATTCCCCAGCTGAATTGGTAAAATTTCGAGAGAATTTTATAAAAGAAATGCGCGAAGCTGTACAACGAAATCTGGCACATCAAAAAATGATTCGTAAGACTATTGCTGATGATGTGGGATTAGATAGCATATTCCCGGGACTCAATACAAAGTATAAAAATAAATCACCTAAACTACTAACGCCCGCAGAAGCTGAGAAAGCATTACTTGAGATAAATGAATACCTTGAGAAGAAAAAGAAAACACTTAAGCCATGAGAAAAACTGGCACTTACTCCTGATCAAGAAACAATAAAAAAATTATTGGAAACCAATGCTAAACTTGAATTAGCAGGTAAAATAACAGGGATTACGCGATGAGTACTCAAGGATAAAAAGACTCTCGAAATAGCATGACAGTGACCTACCCCATGAAACGAAAAGAAATTTACTGATACAGTAAAAAGAATTGAAGCAGCAGGAAAAATAGGGTCAGCTCAAGTTTCCCTTGATCAACAAAAAGATGCAATCAGTGAAAGAAAAGATCTACAAAAAATACTCCAAGAATATGGAACTACTATAGAGAATCTTCACTCTGATATATGAGCTGCTATCAAAATCTATGAACAACTCTTAAAGAAAAAGAATAGAACTCCTTGAGAAAATGAATTATTTCATGTTGTAGAATGAATTGTGTCAATTCGAAGACAAGAAGCAGAATGAGTTCGGCAAATTATCGAAAGCTCAAAGGATTATAATGAGGCTCGACAATATATTGCGGAAACAACGGACATAAAAGCACCCAGTCGACATGAATTAGTACGTTATGAATACATCGATAAATACTATAACACCCCCGCTGAATCTCGCGATTATAGTCAATTTGAGAAGACGCTCACAAGCATTCCACCCGGAGAAAGAATATCCGTAAAGGATATACCTGGAGTTCAAGTAAATACTACTAGTGATTATATTAATAATATTTCCGTAATTCATAATGAATGATGAGGAATTGGCGAATACACTATTACTGATGCAAAAGGAGTTATTCTAGCAAAAAATATTCCCCTTGAAAACATACCTGCCATTATGAGTAATGCTGAAATGCTCAATCAAATGGGGTGTGAAGTACTCACTCCTTATATGGAACTTATGAAAAATCATCTCTGACTCTCAGAAAAGAGAAGTAATAGTTTTGATGGAACATTTACGTATGAGGAACAGGTGGCTCTCATACAAAATCTCTCACAATTCCTTTATGGAACAACCATTCAATCGTGAGATATAGTCGGAATGATACGAGAATTGAATGCACAAAATCCAAATCAGAACCATCCAAATAATGGCATTATGGCGATACTTCGGACCCAAAAACACATTCTCTCAGATGGAAATACAATACTTACCCATGAATTCCAAAAACAAATGGAATGAATGCGAAAAACACAAGCAAAAAGCATGGGTTAACTCCCATACTTATCCATTGCAACATTCGAGAGACGATCAGCCTCTTTATTTTGTTCACGAGGAATATGTTCAAATGTAATGCGTCCTCACCATGTTGCCAGTATATCCTGAATCTGAAGATATAATTTCTTCAATTCAGGGTTTTTTACTTTATAATTTCCCTTCAATTGCTCGATGGCAAGCTGACTATCAGCACGGAGGGCAATATCGGTTGCTCACAGTACCACAGCGCGCTCAATACCCAGAAGGGCTGCAGTATATTCGGCAATATTATTTGTCGCAATTCCAATGGACTTAAATCGACGTTCAAGGGGATTTCAAGATTCATCAGTTATATATACTCCACATCCAGCAATTCCAGGATTTCAGCGGGATCAGCCATCGGTGTAAACAAAAACCTTCATGTTATTGAACGGATTGAGAAGTAAGTAATAGATCAATGCGTGCAATAGCAGTAGAAAATACCTCTCGAATCTCTGGAGAAACTCGAGGCGCATTTTTCTGATATTGAAAAAGTCATCGAACCATTGAAAGTCTCTCTCCTGCCTTATCTCATAAAGCCTCATATATTTCTTCAACCCTTCCTTGAGTAGCAGAAATGCTTCTTGCCATAATACCAATAACGGCTGGGTCATTTCTTGTTATATATGCTTCAATATCAGAAACTGGTTTGATAAAATTTTCCGGATTTCCATTTCAAAGAAATCCTGTCGTCAGAAGAACTCGAGCCGTTGAATCAGAAAAGTTATAAGAACCCATAGAGAGATTATTGAAAATAAGAAGAACTGGTTGTATCCGGTGTACCGAGAAATCGAGTAAAACGATTTGTTTTTGTATCGATAACAACCGTAGAAGGCACTCAGTATACAGAAAAGAGTTTTGTTTCAAATTTTGTTGCACTTATTTGTTTGAGAATAGCATTTTTATTCATCATACACTTTCTGAGCTCAAACTCCCGAAGCGAATACATACGTAAAATATCACTAAAACCATGGATGCTCGGTTTTTCATTCTGAACCACCGAATCATTAGTAGTAATATAGGAATTCACTGCATTATATGCCTTTACTCATCCGAGTTTTCATGAACATAATATGAGGGATGAATAATAGAATGAATCCGGATGAATCTGAATAAGAGGAAATTGGCGAATGCTCATGCGAATTCCGCCCGTTAAGAAAGAAAATTCTGTATTATTCCAGGTTTTTGCCTCCTTTCGACAATAGGGGCAGAGTGGGTCGGTATAACGCAAAATAAGATATCGTGCATTTACTGAACCTGAAAAATACCCCTTTGAAACAATATTTGCAATCAATCGAGGAGCGATTGTTCCGGTTGCTACGTAACTAATATCCGAGTAATTCACGGCAGATACCGATGGAAATGAAAATACTACCCATGCAAACATGGATAGAAAGAACGAAAGAAAAAATTTATACATCATGTCAGAGATCAAGAAATCGAGGCGTAATATAATAGTCTACTTCCAACATGCCACTTGAGGCAGAAGTCCAAGGATTCGGATCATCAGGCATAGAAAGCACCAATACGGACCCTTTTTTCATAAACGGAACTCCATCTCCGGTAAGATAGTGACCAAGGAGTGAAATATCATCGTTATGTCCAACTACCATAACAACATCATGCTTTTCTGCGATATTTCTCACGGCTTGAAAATATATTTTCACACCATCATCCGTTACAGAGCGTGTTCCATTATAGAGTTCTGGGTTATACTCAATATCATTGATTTTCATTCGATCAGCAAATATCTTTGCTGTTTCAATGGTACGAATCGAAGGACTTGAAATAATATGATCCAACTTTACCCCTATGAGTCGCAGGTACTTTGCCATCTGATCAGCTTCTTTTTCTCATCTTTCTGTTAATGGTCTATTAAAATCCAATCCATCAAATTCATTTGCCTCCACTGCGCGTCCATGACGAACGAGGATAAGCTGTTTTCGTTTCATAATATGGTATAATAGTATACTATTCACATTATAGTAAGAAGGGGCTGGAAGCAAGAAAAATTTGCTTGCAAAAACAAAAGACTATTCCCTACTATACTTTTAGTTGAACTCAAAATATATTTCCATTAAAAAAACCTCCAAAGGAGGAAGTTTTTTATTATGCATCTTTCATGGATTCAACTCAAGAAACGATCTCGGATACTTCTTTTGTAATACTCGCTTGACGCGCTTTGTTATATGAAAGAGTCAGGGCAGCCACCTTTTTATTGGCACTATCTTTTGCGTTTTTCATAGCAACCATACGTGCAGCATGCTCTGATGCTTTTGCTTCAAGGAGAAGCTCGTGAAACATAAGATCAAAAATCATTGGAAGCACCGCTTCCACAATACGCTCTGGAGAAGGTTCAATAGTATATGAATCATCTTCCGTTACCTCAGCAGATATGTCTTGATGTGCAATCTCATGGAGAAAAGCAATCATATGATCCTTATCGAGTGGAAAGAATTTATAGGCCACTGGTATCTGAGTAATCGCTGATACGTAGTGATTATAAATAATGGTTACGTCTTGATACTTTCCCGTTTTCCATTCATTGAGAATAAACCGTACGAGTCGACGAGATTCTGCTTGTGTCAGAGGATCTTTCATTTCATCGGAAAAATCCATCACGAGATTCTGTCCTGTTCGCAAGATAAAATCACGAGCCCTTTTTCCTATAGTCACATAGTCATAATATCGAGTCTCATCTCAATCCGTACGAATGTATTCAACGAGTTTCTTGAAAACATTTGTATTGTAACCACCACATAGTCCTTTTTGGGAAGCAACTACGATAATGAGTTCACGATCAGAATCTTGAGTTCTTTTTGTAAATTCAGAAAATACATCTTCTTCATGGAGTGTAGAGCGAAGGATATTCATAGCACTCACGCTAAATGGACGTGCTGAAAAAACCCCCTCCTGAGCCTTCTTCATCTTTACAGTCGAAATAAGCTCCATGGCTTTTGTTATCTTTCCAGTATTTTTAACAGATTTTATGCGAGATTTAATCTCCTTTCAAGATGGCATAGAAAATTTGGAGTAATTTGAAGTAGGTTTTTATTTCTTAAGTTGTTTCTGACTCACAAACATTGTTTGGAAGTTATCAAGAAATGCCTTAAGAGATGCCTTCACATCATCAGAGAAATCCTTTGTTTCACGGATAGAAGTAAGTATCTTTTCTTCACGTTCAAGTGCTGCAAAGAGATCATGTTCAAAATCAGCAACATGATTTGGAGCAATTGAATCAAGATATCCATTTGAACCAGCGAAGATAATAGCAACCTGTCGTTCAAATGCTACTGGAGAGTAGATATTTTGCTTCAAGATTTCCACCATGCGCTTTCCACGCTCCAATTGCTTCTTTGTATCTGCATCGAGGTCTGATGCAAATTGAGCAAATGCTTCAAGTTCACGATATTGTGCAAGAGAAAGCTTCAATGTACCAGCATTCTTTTTCATCGCCTTTGTCTGAGCAGATCATCCTACACGAGAAACAGAGAGACCTACGTTAATCGCTGGCTTAATACCAGAGTTAAAGAGTCCTGATTCAAGAAATATCTGACCATCTGTAATCGAAATTACGTTGGTTGGGATATACGCAGAAACATCACCTGCCTGTGTTTCAATGATTGGAAGTGCCGTAAGTGAACCAAATCCTACATTAATACCTTTTTCAGGATTTGCATCTCATAGTTTTGCAGCACGCTCAAGAAGACGAGAGTGAAGATAGAATACATCTCCAGGATACGCTTCACGTCCTGGTGGACGACGGAGAAGAAGTGACATCTCACGATATGCATTTGCATGCTTTGTAAGATCATCATAAATAATGAGTGCATGTTTTCCGTTAAACATGAAATATTCACCCATAGCACATCCAGCATATGGAGCGAGCCATTGCATAGATGCAGGAGAAGAAGCTCCCGCTGAAACAATAATAGTATAATCCATTGCTCCTGCCTTACGGAGTTCTTCTGAAATAGCAACTACCTTGGAATCCTTTTGTCCAATAGCTACATAAATACATACCATATCCTTCCCTTTTTGATTGAGGATAGTATCGATGGCAATTTGTGTCTTACCAGTCTGACGATCACCAATAATAAGTTCACGTTGACCACGTCCGATTGGAACAAGCGCATCAATCGCCTTAATACCCGTTGCAAGTGGTTCATGAACTGATTTACGGCTCATAACTCCAGTAGCAACACGTTCTGTTGGATAAAATTCTGTCGCCTTAATCTCTCCTTTTCCATCAATAGGATTTCCAAGTGGATCAACAACACGACCAAGAAGTCATTCCCCTACAGGAACTTCAAGAATCTTACCTGTTGCTTTTGCAATCATTCCTTCAGAAATAGTATTAAATCCTGAAAGAATAACGATACCAACACTATGTTCTTCAAGATTGAGAGCAACACCGCGTGCACCAGAATCAAACTCAACAACTTCGTTATAAGAAACATCTCGAAGTCATGCAACCTTTGCAATACCATCACCAAGATAGATAACAGTACCAGAATTAACACGTTCTGGAGAAAGATTTGTTGAGTCTATTTGCTGCTCGAGATCATGTATAAGTTTATCAACAATCTGAATTGTAGAAGACATAAAAGGAAAAAAGAGAGAATGTAAGAAAGATACAGGGCCTATTTTACAGAAAGAAGCATCATGGTTTCAATATGCTCGTATGAAACATCAACCATTTCATCACCTATAAAAAATCGGAGTCACCCAAGAAGGTGAGGATTTTCTCGGAAGGTAATAGCATCAAATGACGGTTTTTCATTATAGTATTGTGCAAAAATACCTTCAACAAATGCCTTGATATGACCGATATCAAGATTCGTTGCGTATTCAACAATATATGCAGAATTCCCATTATTTTGAAATTGTGTATTCGCGCGTTTTCAGATTTGCTTTAAAAGAACTCGATAGATTCGAAGTGCTTTTAAAAGAGACGTCGCCTCTTCACGAGAGTAAGATGGAAGTTGAAATGATGATGTCATAAAAAATCGAGATTAAAATTGAACTTCTTTTGCAGATTCCTTCAAAAAGGTTTCATGTGCATCAGACTTTCCAAAAAACTTTGCATTCAATTTTAGTGCCACATCAAGTACGCGTTTTTTCATTTCAGACTCCATATTTTTTCGTTCTACATCGAGTTCCACAAAACTCTTTGTACGAATAGTGTCTGCATCTTTTTGTGCGCGAACAACAATCTCATCTGCTTCTTTACGAGCAAGTTCCTTGATTTCATTCGCCATGAGTTTTGCATCAAGACGAGCTTGGTCGATAACATTTTGAGCCTGATGACGAGCATCATTCAAAATATTTTCAGACTTGGAAATTTGCTCTTCGTAGAGCTTACGTTTTTTTGCTTCTTCATCGAGATACTTCATGTATGGGCGAAAAACAAAACGTGCAAGCACAAAAATCACAATGGCAATATTTACCGATTGGATAAGAAGAGTCTGAAGATTAATAAGTTGTTCCATAATGGACAATAAAACGAGAATTATTTAATGATGAAAAGAGAAGCAAATGCAAGAAGTGCTGGAAGTTCACACATGGCAATAGCAAGAAGCATTGCTACGAATGTTTTACCAAACGCTGCTGGATTGCGTCCGATTGATTCGAGAGCCGCCCTACCAATCATACCAATACCAATACCTGAACCAACAACACCAAGAATTGCAAGACCCTTAGCAAGAGCAACAAGTTCTACCATAGAAAAAAAGAAAAAAAATAAACAAAAGGATTCCCTGAAAAAAAATCAGGAAGAAAGAGTTTTTAAGAGCAAAACTCTTTCATTCACAACTTTTTTAATGTCCTTGTTCGATTACCGAAGCTTCCTTCCAATAAATACTTGAAAGTGTCATAAAGATAAAAGCCTGAAGAAGGGCTACAAGAAGTTCAAAGAACCAGAATGGTAATGAGAGAACTCCTCCGAAGATTCCATAAGTATGTGGGATACTTTCTCCGATATAGTACATCACTGCGAGAAGAATAACTCAGGCAAAGATATTACAGAAGAGACGGAGTGAGAGTGAAACAACACGAGCCAATTCACCGATCAGATGGAGCCATCCAACAAACACATTAATAGCCTTCTCGATAAACATTTCTCCAGAAAAATTGAAGAGGTAGTGCCCCATATGATGAAAAAATCATTTTCGCATTACAGCAACTATCTGAGCAGAAACCACTACTCATAATGCAAGAACAATGGTTGTATTGAGATCTGAATTGATAGGACGGAGGTATGCATGGAGAGCAGGAATACCAAAGTTGATATAATCAAAAAGGAGTCCTGAGAGATTTCCTATGAATACAAAAAGGAAAATACTAGCAAGTACCGGAAGAAAGAATCGAGCCTGACCCTTATCACCAAAGATATCAGAAACAAAGGTATCAAGACTGGAAATAAGATGCAATCCCATTTCTCGAATTTTTGGAAATTTATCAGTTGCGAGAGCTATCATAAGTATACTGGCAATCAGAAAGATGATTCCCATTACAATCCAAGTTGAAAAAATCGTCGTAGTAATATCAATGTGATACCCAGCAATATCAATCGTACTAATAACATCTCCTTGTGTACCAAGAATATGTGGACCTTCATGATGTGTCGCCACCGCTTCATGCGCTCATGCAATGTTCTGTTCTGGAGTTGCTGACATACGTATATGCGAATTTAGAAAAACGCGCGTAGTATATGAAGCTCCAATAAAATTGCAAGTTTTTTTCTTGCTCCAAAAAGGACTTCACGTGTTTTTTGAATTTGATTTTTTTAAAAAATCACTATCATGAGACGATGTTTACTTTTTACTCCATTTTATGAAATTTGAAAATCTCACACCCTATACATTCAATCCAAAATTGGAAGCAATTACACAAGATGAATTCCTCCCTATTATCACCCCTCATATAGAACTCCACTCTCGACACATCTATGAGACTGCGTATGCATCGATCGGATTACCCTATGATGATACCTTTATCCAGGAGAGCACCAACCTTGCGAAAAAATTTCAAAATTCACAAGCAATGCTCCTTATAGGAATCGGCGGATCGAATCTCTGAACCCTTGCCATCCATGAAGCACTCGGAGGAAATCTTGAAAATAAAAAACAGCTTTTTCCCCTCGATACACCCGATGTGCGCGATTATAAAAAGGTACACAAAGAACTGACCAATATTCTCGAAAAGTGAGAACAAATTTGTATAACCGTGATATCAAAATCAGGAACCACAACAGAAACGATTGCACTTTTTGAAACGGCATATAATGATTTCTATAAAAAATATCCCCTTCAATGTGGTATCGTTGCTATTACGGATGAATGATCAAAACTCTATCATCTTGGACAAAACGAATGATGGGATATCCTCACACTCCCAAAGAATGTAGGAGGACGCTATAGTGTATTCTCTAATGTAGGACTCTTCCCTCTTGCCTTTCTTGATTATAATATTCAAGAACTTCTGACATGAGCACGTTCCGTATTACGTGATTTTATTCAAGAACCATTAGCATCACCAGCGTATAAAAACGCTTCTGTGCTCTATACGGGATATACGGAAGAGCGTCGAAATATCTGTGAACACTTCTTTTTCGGTAAATCGTATGAGAATATCGGAAAATGGTATCGTCAACTACTGGCTGAGAGTATCGGAAAAAAGAGTGAATGAAGCGAATCTATCGGCATAACACCCACCACTTCGATTGGAACGATTGATCTTCATTCGGTTGGACAGCTTGATCTTGCTCATGGAAAAGATCGAACCCTCGTTCTCGTATTTCCAGAAAATGGATCCCCACTCTATACTCCAAAAGAATGATCATTTCCTTTTCTCGTAGAAAATATTCGTGGAATATCATTTGAACACATTCAATATGCTGCATTCGAAGGGACTCGTCGGGCACTCCTTGAAAAACATATTCCAACTATGACCTACACCCTTCAAGATGATTCCATAGAAGATATTGGCGCATTTCTGCAGACAAAGATGATAGAAGTAATTCTCTTGGGTCACTTTTTCTCAGTAAATCCTTTTGATCAACCAAATGTAGAAGATTATAAGACCGGAATGCGCGATGTACTTGCGAAATGAATGCTTTAAAAAAATCCCCAAATTGGGGATTTTTTATTAATTTCCAAGGATAACACAAGCAGTTCTATCCGGAGAAAGTTCCGATTCTTTAAATTTATAGCGACTCGTAACTTCGATATTGTGACCAAGGGCTACAGAAAGTTCCTGAGCGGAATCACCATAGATAATTAGAAGTCGTGGATCAATCTTCTCTATCATAGAAACGGATTCTTTATTTCCAGGAAATAAGAGAACATCTACGTTTCCAATAAATTCAAGGAGTTCCTGAGAGAGTTCAAGATTTGAAATCGGAAGAGCGAGACACCAGAGGTTTTCTACACGAAAATGTGCGATAAGAACCTCTTGAACCTGCTTTACATGACACAAGAAACCTCCTTTCTCATATTCACCTGGCATATCAATAGCAAGATTATCAAGAATGAATGTTGATTCATTAATAATGATATCCTTTTTATCAGATTGAATACAAACTGAAGAGTCTTGAAAAAGAAATTCCATAGAAATTTACATAAATTGTATATTTTTTTCGATGAATCCAACAACATCCGGTTTTAAACGAATCGTTCGAAGGTCATCAATCGTAAACCATTTATAACCAACAAAGCGTTCTTCTTTCTGAGGTATGGGTTCTTTTTTTCCATTGTACTTCACGAGAAAGAGATAAACATCTTTATTTATCAAGGGATTCCCCTCTTTATGCGTGGCGATAAAACTATAATTGATTTTATTCATGAATTTGATGAGTTCCAAGTCTTTCATGGCAAGTCACGTTTCTTCTGCAATCTCACGGATTGCAGTCTCATACGCGCTCTCATCTTCTTCAATATGTCCTTTCGGAAGAACATATTCTAAGTCTCACTTTGCATTTCTCCATGCAAGCATCAAAACTTCAATAATACCATTATGTTTTTTATATAAAATACCGCCAGCGCTCTTTTCATAGAGCTCAACCATAATCTTAAAATGTATAAAAACTGGGCGAAGTATAGTCATTTTTTCAAAAAACTCAAAAAAATAATACTGGAAAGTTGATTTTTTTCCGTTTTTTTATAGAGTACTGTCGATAAAAAACTATACCCTTTTCGTGATTATTCTCTATGCGCTTTACCGTAGATACACAAGTACTTAAGACTGCTGTTGAAGTTACGAGCCATGCAACCGTAAATTCAAATCTTACTCCAATACTCGAGAATATTCTTATCGACGTTCAATATAAGAAAGTCGTTCTTACTGGGAATAATCTAGAAATGGCGATTGAATATATTATTGATAAAGATGTTGATATTGAGAGCGAGGGAAAATTCACTATTTCGTCAAAATTCCTCTCTTCTTTCATAGCACTCGTACAGAGTAAGACAATTAAAATTGAACTCGAAGCAGGAAGTAGCCTCAAGTTTACGACTGACTCAGGAGAAACACGATTTAAATGAGTGAGTGCTGAAAAATTTCCCGTTATTCCTCATTTTCACGTAGATACTCCTCTTACGCTCGAAGGAAAGGATCTCAGAAATGCCATCGATAAGACACTCTTTTCAACCGCTGAATGAAATATCCGTCCGATGCTCGCAGGTATATTTATTAAGACGAGCCGTGATGGAGCTGCCTTTGCTTCTACAGATAGCTTTCGTCTCTCTGAATATCGTGTCTATAAAGAAAATGCTGCGAATCTTGATACAAGCATCATTATCCCTGAAAAAACGGCGATGGAACTCGGAAGAATTATTAATGACAATAATTCAAAAGTAGAGCTCTACATTCATGAGAATCAACTCCTTGTTGTATATGAAAGCATTAAACTCTCTTCTCGACTCCTTTCTGGTCGTTTCCCTGATTATGAGGGATTCTTTCCAAAAAAACACAATACTAAATGAGTTGTTCTTCGAAATGAACTCATCAATGCAGTAAAACAAGTAAATCTCGTTGCTCGAGAAAATAACTACAATACACGCCTTCGATTCAATCCAGAATGAAAACTTGAGTTTTCTACGGGTGATACTGAAGTAGGGGCAAGCCAGATTGCACTCAATGCATCAATTGAGTGACAAGAAGGTACCATCGGTATGAATTCTCAATATCTTCTCGAGGTGCTTTCTGTTATTCGTGATGATTACGTAAGTTTGGACTTTGAAACAGCACTTTCTCCGATTGCAATCAGAGGTGTCCCAGAAAAGACAGAGCATGCTGGATATCGACATATCATCATGCCGCTCAAGATATAATTCATCCAATCAAAAAATAATTCACTCTCTATGATTCAAGAACTTTCCCTCCTCGAAAAAAACTCACTCGAACACATCCAATCAATCACTTCAGAAGAAGCACTCATCCTCTATAAGAATGATCTTCTTGGAAAAACCGGACAACTCACGGTTATTCTCAAGTGACTCAAGGATCTCTCACCAGAAGATCGACAAACGGTTGGAAAATACGCAAACACCCTTCGTGATACTCTCAATGAGGCATTTGATCAACAAAAAGAGATTATTAAAAATGCCTGAATCGAAAGAAAGATCCAAGAGAGCTGGGTAGATGTAACAGAACCACTTCCAAAAAATAATCCACACCTCCATCCAATTACACAAGTACGAAACGAGGTAGAAGACACCTTTCGAAGAATGGGATTTGATATCCATGAATCAATGGAAGTTACTACCGAATATCTCAACTTTGATGCAGTAAATGTACCAAAGACACATCCTGCTCGTGATATGCAGGATACATTCTGGCTCGAATGAACCGGAAACGTTCTTGCGACTCAGACATCGAGTATGCAAAATATCCTTCTCAAAAGTAAAACCCCTCCTATTCGAGCCCTCATTCCAGGAAGGGTATTCCGAAATGAAGATGTTGATGCTACTCATGAAAATACATTCTACCAAGTAGAAGGAATCGTAGTGGATAAAAATATCTCTATGGGACACCTCAAGTACACTATCAAAACCATGCTTTCTGATCTCTTCTGAAAAGAAGTAACTATCCGTATGCGTCCTTGATACTTCCCATTCGTAGAACCAGGAGTAGAAGTTGATTTCTCATGTCCATTCTGTAACGGTGATGGATGTAAGATTTGTAAAAAATCAGGATGGATAGAATTTATGGGTGCTGGACTCATTCATCCAAATGTTATTCGCGAGGGATGACTCGATCCAGAAGTATATACTTGATTTGCCTTTGGTTTTGGATTAAATCGTCTCGTGATGATTAAATACGGAATCCCTGATATGCGCTACTTTCAGAACCCAGATCTTCGATTCTTGAATCAGTTTTAATACAAAATGATTTCAAAAATGGTTTAATATACAATTATTAAACCATTTTTTATTATTTTTATTCATTTATAAAAGACTATACACATTTCATAGAGGAGTATTCTTCCTTCTCCTCTTTTATAATCATTTACCCTGGCTCCATATTAAAATATTGAAATATAGAGAAAATTGTGGTACAATATATGTAAGAAAAGTATGTATATTTCATATTTTTCAATAAAATGGTTTCATATCTGTAAAAAATACTATGTTCTATCGTAAAAAACTTGCCGAACGCTTTCAAAGAGAATGTCTCCAATCAGAAGCAAATATCATTCATATGAGTGGACTTCCCCATTCTGGAAAGAGCAGCTTTGCAAAATCCTTGATTGAAAATGGAATACTTGAAAGTACTACGACAAAATTCATTGAAATCAATGATAGTGTTGTCGGAGAAATCGATACACCAAAGGGGTTTAATATCTTTATCTCAAACATACGAGAATTTACGAGTGGAAAATTCTCAATCGTATTTGATAACGGGGAATATATTCCTGGTATTTTTGATATCATTGAAAATTATATCGATAGTACTGGCGATAATGACACTCGATTTATCGTTCTAAGTTCTCTCCCTGAAACAGAGACAATACTCTCTATGGAGAAAATCACATTTCGTGTTCTCCCCTTTTCATTTAAGGAATTCATGGAGAATCGAGGAAAGAGTGTTGAGCTCATCGCCCTTAAGAATAATCCAAAAGTCATTCCGAGCTTTCTCCCACTTCTGGAAGAATATATGAGTATCGGTGGATATCCGGAAGTTGTTGAAGCGAGTAATGAAAACCGAGAAGGCATTATTATGAGAATCTTTGAAGATACTAAGAATGATATTCTCGCAAAAGTAAAAACCCGCGACCATGCTGTGTTTCTAAAATTTATACAGGTTCTTGCTACTCAAACATGAGAACTTCTCAAAATTGATAAACTCTCACAGATTACTGATGTACCCCGAAGAACGATTGATCGCTTTGTAGAAATACTGGAATCATCTGGAATTATTATCACTATTGATCCATTTGTTCGAAATAAAGAAAAGGAGACTTCCATTCATAAGAAATTCTATTTTTCAGACCTCAGTTTCTTACGTGCTATTCTTGGGCCATATGCGCTTCATAGTACGGATCGAGCTCGTGTTTATGAAAACTTTATATTTCTCGAACTCTATCGAAATCTCTATCCTGTCCATACCATCTACTTCTATAGAAAAAAATCACAAGCATCCATTAGCTTTATTCTCGAACATAATGGAAATGGAGCACTCACTCCTATTGACGTAAGCGAACGATCGAGTGATGCTACCCCTCAGGCATTTCTCTCATTTGAAGCTGACTATGGCGCTGAAGTGAATCGCTATATTGTCTTTAATGGAAGCAAGCTTACCGAAAAAGAACTCGGAGAAAAGAAGATATATATCCTTCCGTATATTGCGGTATAAAAAAATCCTCGGTTACGAGGATTTTTTCTTTACAAAGTTGAAAGCATATGTACACTTCGATTGTCTATATTTTTCAGGATATTTATGCATCTTGTTATACTTGCTGCGGGAGAATGATCTCGACTCCGCCCACTCACGAATACTGTGCCAAAACCACTCACAAAACTCTGTGGAAAAACAATTCTCGAACATAATCTTGAATCCGTGTATGACGTGATTGATGAAATATACATTGTTGTCCGATACAAGAGACATATCATCGAACAATATTTTTGAGATAACTATCGCGGAAAAAAGATTCACTACATCGAGCAGATTGAAAAAAATGGAACGGGAGCAGCGATTCTTTCTCTTAATAATGTTATAAATGGGCCTTTTGTTGTCATCTCTTGAGATGATCTCTATGAGAAGTTCGATCTCCTGAAACTCTTCCAAACAGAGACATATACCGCTCTCTATCGATCCGTTGATAAGCCAGAAAATTTTGGGATATTTGTAACGAATGACGATGGAAAAGTGGTTCGACTCGTAGAAAAGCCAAAAAATCCTTCCCTTGGGAACAAAGCAAATATCGGAGTATATCGTTTTGATAGTGAAATATTCAAAGAACTCACAACTATTCCCTATTCCCCACGTGGAGAATTGGAAATAACCGATTTAATTGATCGATACATTGTTCGTGGAAATTTCCAAGTAATTAAAGCGGAATGACAATGGATTACCATAGGATATCCGTGGGATCTTTTGAAGTATAATGAACAAGTTCTTCCTCAGATGAAAGAATCAAATATTGAATGAGAAATCGAGGAAAATGTAACGATTCGATGAGTCCTTCATCTCTGAAAATGATCCGTTATAAAAGCGGGATCTTATATCGAATGAAATGTTTGGGTAGGAGAAAATGTTACCATCGGTCCAAATGCCTATGTGCGTGGAAATACGAGTATCGGAAAGGACTCAAAAGTTGGATCATTCGTAGAGCTTAAAAATTCATATATCTGAGAGCATACCTTTGTTCCACATCTTTCGTACGTGGGTGACTCAGTTATCGGAAATAACTCAAATCTCTGAGCCGGTGTAAAAATAGCAAATCTCCGACATGATGGGGAAAATGTGCAATGCGTGATTAAAGAAGAATTTGTTGATTCAGGACGCAAAAAACTCGGTGCTATCATCGGTGATAATGTAAAACTCTGAATCGATACTCTTATCTATCCAGGACGAATTCTTGATACGGGAAAAACGAGTCTCCCTGGCGAAGTTATTATTAAGTAATCTTCTTCATTATGAAGCCGGCAAAAAAAATACGCCCCCTTCATCTCGCGCTATTTATATTCTCGCTCTTTCCTATCGGTATAGCAGCGCTATTTTTCTATCGAACATACGAGGTATTTGTCTGGAAAGAGCCACTCAATCTTCCAACTCCTCCGAAAGAAAAACAGATTCCTAGTATTCCAGAAAAGAAACCATGTGTCATGGGTGGAAAGGTTTATACCATGATGTATCATTATGTTCGAGAACCGGATCCAAGAGATTCAAAAGTTGTTGCGAATCTTTCAGTACCCGTAGAACATTTTCGTAGACAGATGAAGATGGCGCGAGAGCTTGCAGATAAATGAACCATTGCCCTTGCCTCACTCAAAGATCTCGAAGACATGAAGACAAATAAATGCTATACCCATAAAAATATATTCATCTTTACGGCGGATGATGGCTGGTCGGACTCCTATGATGTACTTGCGCCAATAGCAAATGAATATAAGATTCCTTTTGCATTTAGTATTATTTCCTGAAGACTAGATGTTCCTGGTTTTATAACAACGAGTGAGCTTCGTGAACTCGTAAAGAATCCCCTCTTTACCATTACTGCCCATTCATTAAACCACTTTGATCAGAGCAAGCTCTCGCCAGAACAAGAAGAAGATGAAATGTGTCTCTCAAAGAAAACCTTGGAATCCCTCATCGGAAAACCAATTAATACGTTCATTTATCCAGCATGACGTATGTCAGAAGCCTCCTGAAGAATCGCAAAAAAATGTGGCTATACTTTTGCATTTAGCACCAATTTCTGAACCAGCTATGAAAAAAGTACCGATTTTTACCATATTAATCGATACCGAATCAACAACGATACTCTCGAAACTCACTTCGAATACCTCATCAGTCTCTCAAAGAAAATGCAAGTAAGTACTGGAACTATTCTTACAGAGACAGGAGAGATTGACTGGAATAACTACTTAAAAAATCAAAAATAATTATGCGAAATTGTACCCTCATCTTCCTCTTTGATACAGAAGGAAAAATACTTCTTGGAATGAAAAAACGATGATTCTGAGAAGGAAAATGGAATGGATTCGGTGGAAAAATCGATGCAAATGAGACGATTATCGCCTGAGCTCGAAGAGAACTCGAGGAAGAGTCATGAATTCAATTACCCGAAGAAGCCCTCACTCATCATGGAAAAATTCATTTCATCTTCGAATGAAAACCTGAATGGGAACAAGATGTACATATTTTCTCACACAGAGGATATTCTGGAGTGGATCCGATTGAAACGGAAGAAATGAAGCCCGAATGGTTTCAAGAAGAAGATATTCCCTACGCATCAATGTGGGAAGATGATCCGTATTGGCTCCCTCGTATGATACAATGAGAACAAATCCAATCCGAAGCTATCTTTGATATCGATGGAAAACTCTCCATCTGGAAGGATCTATAGCTTTTCAACCCGATAGTTACATTCCTGAAAAATATCCATAATAGCCTCTTCAAAATCTTTGTTGAGGCTATTATTGTATTGATTCCATTCTATAATTCCTCATTCTGTTTCTGACAAGATATCATAGAGTGCATCGAGATTATTTCAGAAATAGAGAGGTACTAGAAATGCGTCTCAAAAAACTCGAAAAAAAGAGTCTCTATCAGAAATAGCACTTCCATCTAATATGATTGTTTGCATACTAATGAGAACATTCAGTAAAGGCGCCAAGAAATCTATTCTGAGAAAGTTCCATAATCTCCGTGAGAACCTGTTTTATATCAGGATAATCCTGAATTACTGGAAGCATATCCCGTTCATAAAGAGAATATCGTCTCATTTCAAGTTCCATTCACTGTTTACAGAGTTGCTTTGAGTAGAGATTCTGATCGAGTGAACCCGTTGCTTGTTTTGGGAGGATAATCCCAGTTCCTGTTACTGATTTTGTAGGAATATCAAGTCCGTATTTATCAAACAATGAAAGCAATCGTTCTATAAAAATACGCTCTTCTCTCACAATCATAGGAAATGGTCTCTGAAGAGGAAACTCCGAAACATACTTATTATACGCGTTTACAATGAGTTGTTCGTTTGTATAGATATCTTCTAAAACAGTAATAATCTCTTCGGGTATAATAGTAATCGGATATTCGAGTCATTTTACCGAGAGACACGAGGAGGCGATACACTCTTCTTTTGTAATAACGGGTGGTTTCGCTGCAAGTTCTTGTTCGTGAAGCTTTTTTTGATGTTGTTCATATTGATACTGATATACTCCATATCCAATTCCTCCAAGAGCCATGAGGAGGAAAAAGAGAGAAATATTGCGTATCCAATTATTTCGAGAATAGTACATATATTATTTTACAATATCAACTCATTGACCTCCTACCTTTGTGGCAATCATATCAATAATCATTCCATAGAGCATTCCAGCGAAACATGTGAGAAAGAATATCTCCCATGCTCCGTATTCACCTGGTGTAATCATTCCCCCAGTTGCAAGTGGGAGAGATGCAAAAATCCCAACACATCCTCCTCGAAAGAGTGGATGAATACGAAATCCGAAAATCGGATGACGAACATAAGCACCAGCAAGTCATACCATCATACCGAGTACCATTCGATCCGTTACGATTGTCCACATAAGTGGTGTCCACCAGAAATCCCCAGAAACCCCTCCTGAAGCGAGGTAGGAACAAAGAAATCCAAAAACTATACCGAGCGGAACAGCGACAAGAAATCGCTTACGTGAATGAAGTGCTGACATAGAAAGAAAGATAAAAAAATATCTTCAAAAGAGTAATGATTCTCTCGAAAAAATCAAAGGAAAAACTCTGACTAAGATATGAGAATAAAAGACTCTTATCTTTCATTTGCATTTTCATAATTTCCTATATAATTATGGTCGTCCAAAAAGGATATTCTTTCTTCGAATAAATAAAAGACCTGGTCCGTCGAGCTTTAAGAAGAAAGTATATTCGCCTAAATGGGAGATGCATCTCAATCGAGAGATTGTGTCGATTGGACCATTTTATTTCAATAACCTGCTCTTCAATATGAAAAAGCACGGAAAAAAGTATAATCAGGCTGTATCACTCGTAGAAGCTGATCGCCAATATACACTCGTAGAAGCAGTTGATCTCCTCGAGAGAACAAATACTGTAAAGTTCGATCCTACTATCGAAGTTCATTTTAACCTTAACATCGATCCACGTCAGGCTGATCAAATGGTTCGTGCTACTATTACCCTTCCAAACGGAACTGGTAAGACAAAGAAGATTGGTGCATTCACTGATCTTGGTAACGAAAAAGAACTCCTAGCCGCTGGTGTTGTTGTTGCGGGTGGTGATGACCTTATTGATCTCGTTCTTCAAGGAAAGATTGAGTTCGATATTGCTATCGCAACTCCTGGAATGATGAAAAAGATGGGTAAGGTTGCAAAGGTTCTCGGTCCAAAAGGTCTCATGCCAAATCCAAAGGCTGGTACTGTTGGAGAAGATCTTCTTGCAATTGCTAACGAAATCAACAAGGGGCGTTTTGAATTTAAGAATGACAAACAAGGAAATGTTCACTCTATCGTAGGGAAACTTTCATTTGGTTCTGACAAACTTAAAGAAAACATTGCTTACTTTGTAAATACACTTAAGGCTTCTCGCCCTTCTGGTCTCAAGGGTGGTGCATCATTTATTGATAGTGTTTACCTTTGTAATGCTATGGGTCCTGGAATTCGTCTTGATATGAATTCACTCTAAAGAAATTATTCAAAAATCCCTTTTCAGAAATGAAAAGGGATTTTTTTAATGGCATACATCAATTCATATAAAATCACCGTGATTAA
>SSGK01000023.1 GCA_008015855.1 Candidatus Altimarinota bacterium
AAAGAATATCCATCATATTCAATGCGTGATATCCTGGAGTGAAAAGTAAATCCCGATGTATTTAAGGATAAGATTGTACTTGTGGGGGAATATGGAACATTGATTCATGACGAACACCTTTCTCCGATTGATTCAAAAAATTTCATGCCATGAGTTGAATTTCATGCAAATTTTATCGATGGACTCATTCAGAAGAAATTTATATCAACACAAAGTAATTTCGAAAAATACACCTATCTCCTTTTTTGACTCGCGATTCTGGTAGTGACATATTTTTTCATCTCTGTGAAGTTTGGTTTCCCACTCTTTGTGCTCACGATTGTTGCGATATTCATCATTGCTGCCGATCTCTATAGTCATTCATGACTCCTTATTGATTTATTTTCATATCAGCTCGCATTTGCTCTTATACCATTCCCAACCGTATATTTTTATCGATATTTTATTATTGATAAAGATCGACGCTATCTTGAAAAGGCATTTGCACATTATATCTCTCCAGAACTTGTAAAACAAATTGCACAAAATCCCGAACAAATTAATCTCGGTGGTCAAAGTAAAGAATTAACGGTATTTTTCTCAGATATTGCTGGATTTACAACGATCTCTGAACTTCTTGGTACACAAAAGCTATTCCCTCTTATGAGTGAATACCTTACGGAAATGACGGATATTTTTACGAAATACCAAGGTACACTCGATAAGTATATCTGAGATGCTGTTATGGGATTCTTTGGTGCACCAATTTCTGTCGATAATCCTGAATTTAGAGCATGTAAGGTGGCGATAGAACAACAAAAAAGATTAGTATTACTGAATCAAAAATGGCTAGCACAAGGATATCCTCCTGTTAAGATTCGTATCGGAATCTCTACGGGTGAAGTAATGGTTGGAAACATTGGTTCCAATGAACATTTTAACTATACGGTTCTTGGTGATACTGTAAATCTCGCATCGCGACTTGAATGAGTCAATAAAGAATATGCAACTAATATCTGTGTATCAGAATTCACGTATAATCGCGTAAAAGATCTATTCTATTTTCGAAAACTTGATAAGCTCCGAGTAAAGTGAAAAATCGAAGGAGTGACGATTTATGAGCTCGTTTGATTTCAGGATGATATTACGATTGATAAGGTGAAATATCAAACCTATGAACAAGCATTGGAGGTTTATTTTGAGGGGAAATATCAAGAAGCTATGGAACTATTTCAAACGAATACAAAAGATCAGACTTCTTATATTCTCTCTGATCGATGTAAAAAAGCTCTTGCTTGAGAAGTGTTTATCTTGAATGGTGTGTATGAAATGAAAACAAAATAATATAAAACCCCGATGCATCGGGGTTTTATATTATTCAAAATCAGTTATGTAGTGTACTGTGAGGTAGTATCGCTTTGCATTTGGATCGATAGTTATACCGAGTCACATATATGTAAACTCTTTTTTGATAATACTTTTATAGTGAGCATCATATGCTTTTCCTTTTTCACTCATGAAGAAGAGAAAGGTGTTTTTGATTGATTTTATGAGTTCATCCGTACAGTCTGATTTCGAGCAGCTATAGTAACCATAGCCAATGTTTTCGGTATGTGTTACTCGATTGATATTTTTTGCTTTGATTCCGTGATCTTCGAACCAGCTGTTTATTTTCCAATAATCATAGTAGCTATCATTGGGGTTCCGTCGATGAGTTATGAAGCCTTGTTTCTTCGAGAGTTCTGACCACTCAAGAGCGGTTATATCCAGCTTTGGATGATATGAGTAGTTACTTAATCCGAGATCGGAACGAACTTCGTTATACCAGGTAAGCCAGGTTGATCTCACCCGATTCATATCAACTCATGGGATAGAATATTGAAGCACTTTTTCAGGAGAGGTATCAACCGCTCATCGAACATCCGATGTTGTCACTTTGAGAGCAGGTTTTTTGTAGAAAAAATATTTGAGTTTTCTTTTCTGAGCCTGCTCTAGGATATATGCTTTTCGAGCTTCTGATAACTCAGCAAATGCTGGCTCCATAAGGAGTCAGAAAGTGATAAATAGAATAATGAGAAGATTGAGTTTTTTCATGCAGCTCATTAATGATAAATGTCTGGATGAATATACTTTATGGAAGAGTCTCTTGAATCCTGAAGAGCATCTTCGATATTTATAATCATGAGTACTCAAGTAATGACCGCAATGCCAAAGTTTTTCATAGAAAGAAATTATATAGCATATTATACCATAAAATATGCTATATGTAAACCTAACCGATTATATTTTTAATAAGCTCTGTAAAGATTTTTGGATTACCTTGTCCATTTGAGGCTTTCATACACTGTCAGACAAAGAATCCGAAAAGATTTACCTTTCCTGATTTATATTCGTTTACTTGATTTGGATTTTCTGCTATTACTTTTTCAACAATTTTTTGAAGCGCTTCTGTATCATTTTTCTGACGAAGTCCAAGAGTATCAACGAGAGAATTCGCATCACCTCATTCAAAAACAAGCTTTTCAATAACAATCTTTGAATTCGTACTTGAGAGTTCATCGTTGTTTACCATTTGAATTACTTTTGCAAATTCTCCAGCATCCGCCTTACAATCGGCAATTCCCATTGGTTCAGGAGAAGCTTCGAATATAGAGAAAAGAATGGTAGTAATATATGAACATGATTTCTTTGGATCATTCGTTCGTTCGACGAGCTTCTCGTAAAAATCACTAATGACACGATCGCTTGAGAGAATACGTGCATCATCTGCTCAAAGGTTGTACGTGTTAATATATTTTGAACGTCGATCAATCGGAAGTTCTTTGATAGCTCGTTCCTCAATGTATGCTTTCGAAATAATTACTGGAGGAAGATCTGGTTCTGGGAAATATCGATAATCCATCGCATCTTCTTTTGAACGAAGAGGAGTAGAATATCCTTTTTCATCATTCCATCATCGAGTTTCTTGATCGGGTGCTTGACCTGCTTCATAGAGCTCTATTTGACGTTCAAATTCATTGTCGATAGCCCGTCCAATCGATGAAAATGAATTGATATTTTTCAATTCTACGCGTGTTCGAAAATTGGTTTCTCACTTCAAACGTACCGAGATATTTACATCACAACGAAGCTGTCATTTTTCCATATCAGCATCAGAAGCTCCACACCAACGCATGAGTTTTTGAAGTTCTTCTAAATATCCAATAACATCCTCTTTAGATCGAAAGTCAGGTTCGGTTACGATTTCCATGAGCGGAGAACCAGCACGATTGTAGTCACAGAGTGTCTTTCCAGATACGTGAATAAGTTTCCCAGCATCATTTTCAATATGCATATGATGAATGCGAAACTTCTTTTCTTCCCCATGGATAAGGGTACGAACTTCCCCACCAATCGTAATCGGATGGTACATCTGTGTTACCTGATATCCCATAGGAAGATCCGGATAGAAATAGCTTTTTCTATCAAAAATACTTTTTTCTTGCACCTCTGAGCGAAGTGCGTTTGATGCTCGAACTGCCAAGTCTACTACTCATTCAGAAAGAACGGGGAGCATTCATGGAAATCCCATACATATCGGGCAGACATTTTGATTTGGTTCTGATGCGAGTTCAAGCGCATTGGCACATGAACAAAACATTTTTGTGTTTGACTTTACGCGAACATGGGTTTCAAGACCCATGACAATTTCATATTTATCGTAAATAGTAGACATAGTCTGTTAAAAAGAGAAAGAACGCATCTATTGTATAAAAAACCGAAAAAAAACAAGAATTTTCACATATTCTTCGTATTTTTTCACACAAGAAAATATATTATGCAATAATCAATATATTTTTCATTGTAAATATAATCATTTCTGTATGATGCCGATATCTTCTATTTCACAGTCCCATGAAGCCACCTGATTGATGGACATACGCGTGTTGTATAGATACCTGCATCAGAATGCCGTCTTTTTATCGTCTAAAAGGGTGGCTTTTTTATTATGAATCCGTTCGAATTCTCCGTTAGAATAAAGCATCCATTCTTTTTTATTTCCTCCTTTTTCTCCTCTTATGACACTCTCTTTTTGGATAATTCTCTATCTTCTTATATCGATAGGAATTGGACTTTACGCCTCACGTCGTGTAAAAAATGAAACGGATTATATCCTTGCGGGCCGATGACTTCCTATCTATATTACGATTGCTACTACTTTTGCAACATGGTTTGGATCGGAGACAGTTCTCGGGACATCCTCTACTTTTATTAATGAATGACTCTCATGAATCCTTGCTGATCCATTCTGAGCCGGTCTTTGTCTCATATTGGTATGACTCTTCTTTGCTCGGCCACTCTATCGAATGGGGGTAAAAACGCTCGGTGACTTTTATAAAATCAAATACGGACGCACGGTAGAAGTATTTGCGAGTATTATGATTATTGTATCATATATTGGTTGGGTATCTGCACAGATCGTAGCACTGGGGCTTATATTTGATATTCTTACCGAATGATCACAATTTGCAGCTATTACGCAGGCAGAATGGTCATTTATCGGTGGAGGAATTGTACTATTTTATACTATATTCTGAGGTATGTGGTCGGTTGCTATGACTGATTTCTTCCAGATGATTATTATCGTTGTATGACTCTTTATCGCGATGATATACGTGGGTGATAAAGCAGGTGGTGTGACGAATGTTATTTCACTCGCTTCGAGCGAAGGTCGGTTCAATATATTTCCAGAATGAGTAAGTATTCCAGCGATTATAGCAGCACTTGCTGCTATGTTAACACTCGGTTTCTGATCCATTCCTCAACAAGATGTATTCCAGAGAACTCTTTCGGCAAATAGTGAAAAAAATGCGGGTCGTGGTGCAGTAATAGGAGGAAGTCTCTATATTATCGTTGCATTTGTTCCTATTCTTCTTGGATATGCTGCATTTATTGTTGCTCCAGATCTCGTATCAAAATACATTGAAACCGATAGCCAACATATCCTTCCAGAGCTTATTCTTACACAGACTCCTCTTTTTGTTCAAGTAATGTTCTTTGGAGCACTGTTATCAGCTATTATGTCAACGGCGAGCGGAACACTTCTTGCTCCTTCTGCCCTCTTTGCTGAAAATATTCTCAAACCATTCCTTCCAGGAATTTCTGACAAGAAACTTCTTTTTGTTACTCGTTCCAGTGTTTTTGGATTCTTCTTTATTATCATGAGTTTTGTATGGTATAAGTATCAAAATTCTGAAGCAAACATCTTTTCAATGGTGGAAAATGCCTACAAAATCACACTCGCTTGAGCTCTTGTTCCTCTCGTTGCGGG
Source organism: Candidatus Altimarinota bacterium (assembly GCA_008015855.1). Lineage (GTDB taxonomy): Bacteria > Patescibacteriota > Gracilibacteria > BD1-5 > UBA2023 > SSGK01. The sequence continues at coordinate 5,291 of SSGK01000023.1, forward strand.
TATTTATTGTAAGCGTGTTCATACCGTGAATGCAATCATTTCTATGCTTGTCTGAGTGGGTACATGGATTTCACTTGAATACTTTATAGAGATTGAAGAAATCTATTATATGCCTCCTCATTTCTTTGCATTCCTTGTATCCATCCCAGCATTCTTTCTTGGTGGAGTGCTTTATCGTTGGTCACACAATAATAACAAGAGTCCTGATAATTCAGATGATGTGTTGTAATTTGTCTTTTCTCTTTTTTTCTGATAGGATACGTACATATATTTACACGGCATGCAGCACATTTTTTCTCTTCTTTGAGTGATATTTGCTTCTCTTTCGGATGCATTTGATACACTGGTCTATAAACGAGTTGCAGAGATAGCAATTCGACAAAAGATTAATAAGATTTTTCTCGTATTTATCGATTACACGACAATTACTGTCGTGTTTTCGGTTCTTGGTTTTTTTGCATTCGGTCGAGTTATATGGTGAGAGATTGGTGATATCTTCTCATCGCTTACCTATCTCTCTCTTCTTTTAGGAGTTGCGATAGCTCGAATCTGTACGGTTGTCTTTTTTGCGACAGCATACGGAAATGAAAAAATAAGTATTCTTGCACCGTATGCGCAGGTTTCTTCGATTCTCGGTATTATCTTTGGATTTATCTTATTTCCGGGTACAACCAGTTGGATTACACTCATATTTGCACTCATTGCATCCGCTATTCTCCTTGGATCCAATATCAATCGTGGATCACTTCAATTCAATAAATATTGTCTTGTTCTCGTCATCTCTGAAGTAGCGCAGGCTTTGGGAATTATTTTTTCTGCAAAACTTGCATTTGGTTTTTCTCCGATCGCCATCACTGTCTGACATTGTGCTGTGTGAGCATGAGTACTTCTTGGGACGTATTTTGTTGCAAAAAATCCGCGTGGTATCCATCTTCCAAAATGAGGAAAAAAAATGGGATTTCTAGGAAGAATCACTCTTTCGAATACCTTTTGGCTTTCGAATGTTCTTATTTCTCTCTATTTATTTCGTAATTTTGGAGTAACTCTTACGATACTTCTCTCGATGTCAACAATTCTTGTTTCGTTTGTATCATCGTACTTTGTTTATGGGGATGTTCCAACACGAAAAAATATTATCGTTGCAATATTAATTAGTCTTTGTATTGCTCTCGGTACGTATTTCTCCCCTGCCCTTGTTCAATAACCTTTCGTATTATGGGAATCGAATCATTCAATGATAAAGAACAAAAAGAAAAAAAGGAACGTTCAGAACATACTGAAAAAGAGCGTGTCTTTCGATTTCTCCGTTTTCAGAAATGGAAGGAAATTTTACGAAGCCACTTTGTAAGCAAGAAACAACTTGAGTTCCTGAAATCTGCTATTGAGAGGTGATATTTATGAGTGCACTCATTGAAATCAATTCTCCATAATCAAGAGCTCTGAAGCGAAGAAATAGAACTTATTTTTTCACGTATTGACGAGATAGAAGCGGTTCCGCAAGTTGATACATTTCTCCCAAAGACCTTTCGTATCACAAAAGACGAATACATGGAGGCTCTTTCTGATCCAGATAAGAGAGAGCAACTCGTTGCAAAACTCACCGATGCTCTTGCATATATGACGGATACGGTAGCTCCAACTTCTTTCACTCCATCAAGCATGTTTTTTTCATTATTTGCCCGATTGGATAAAAATCTTATCCTTCTCCAGGAAAATACCCTTGATATACGACGTTCCCTTCATTAAAAGTACGCATAAAAACTTGATTTTATCCTGTTTTCCTTATAATGTCCCCGACCTTTTCTCGGAATAAGAGAAATTGGTCGGATTTTTTGTTTCAGATATGGGTTACTTCCTGCTTGCATTTTGCGAGAAAACGTAGCTTATGAACGAAAAATCCATAAGGATTATTTTTTTATTATCATTTTTTATGTCAAACACTCTTATTAAGAGCATGCTTGAAAATGCTGTGCACATTGGGCACAAGCGCGAATATTGGTCTCCTAAGATGCGTAACTATGTTTACGGAGTATAATATGGTATTCATGTATTTGATCTCTATAAAACTGAAAAACACGTAGAGGAAGTTAAGCAAGTTCTTGCTGATCTTACTTCAAAGGGAAAATCTATTCTCTTCGTTGGTACAAAGA
>SSGK01000013.1 GCA_008015855.1 Candidatus Altimarinota bacterium
CTCCTACTCCAGTACAGGCAGCAGAGCCAGTAGTGCCAACTCCTACTCCAGTACAGGCAGCAGAGCCAGTAGTGCCAACTCCTACTCCAGTACAGGCAGCAGATACAAATAATGTATCTGCAATAAAGGAATCCTCTTTTCTCAATGATGTAATACAAAGTGCTCCAAAATGAAATGGAGAAGTTTCTGGTATTCCTGGAAATAATAGTAGCTGAGTATCTGAGAGCCCAACTCCCCCTCCAACTATTTCAGCACCTACAAAAAAACGAGATCCAATAACCCCAGCAGTTTTCTTTAAATTCGTTGGAGTTATCTTCCTTGTGAGTTTCATATTTTTTGGAAGTTTCCTTACATACGTTGTATTTAATCCAGAACAAACACAATTTTTCATTCGTTTTGGAATTGACCCAAATGAAATCAAACAAATTCTTCGAACCCTCGTGGATTATGTTTTTGGTATTATCACTTTATTTCTCTCCATTATCTGGATAGTCTATCTTTTCCGTTCATTTTTGACACCAAAAGAACTTCAGAAGAAAAAAACAATTGCTATTATTCTAGCTGTATTCTTTGGTATACTTTTATTCGGAAATATAACCGTTTGGGCAAGTCTGGTGCAACAAATTAAGGTAATAGATGTTGAAAATCCTTTTTGAGAAATAGTCATATATGACAATGACCTATATACATCAGAAAAATGAAAAGACGGTGCGCGAATTTCAAGTACATCAGAACTTATTGGACCTATTAATCTGTATTTTGATATTTCCACAAATGCGCAAAAAACAGAAGAAAGAGAAGCAATGGTGATTGAAGATTTTGAAATTGATTTCGATCGAGCAAAGTGTAATAATGGTCGCAGCGTTATTTCTGGAAACAATCCAAAAAGCAATAAAACCATTACCTGTGTATTTGATGAAATCAAAAAATATACTATCACAGGGCGCTATAAAGGGTATCATAAAGTTACAAGAGAGGAAGTAACTGTTGCCATGAATATACCTATTATTGACATAAAGGGACTTGTTGAAATTAAGACTGGGAAAAATGTAATGGGGAATGAAGTGGTAACTATTAATGCATCTAAATTACAATCTATTGGAAAACCAAAATGGATTGAACAATGAAGTGATTCTGAAATTATTGAAGACCCTACTATTACACGTGAAGCAGTTGGTCAAGAAAGACTCATTTGTCTCAGGATTCTTCAGGAAAATGGTTGTGATAGAATATTTGTAATTAATAGTGTTGATAAAAAAGAGCAAACCTGAGAAATCAAGGCAGTACAAAATATTGTAAATCCTTTAGTCTATGAATTCAGTATTGAGAGTGATATAAGTATCAATCAGATAGCCTCATACAGATGGCTCCTTTCAAATAGCATTTGATGAGCATCAAGTAATGTTATCTGTGAAAATATTCAAAATGGAACATGTGAATATCCTTTTAGTTCATATGGAAAATATACCGTTGCTGTAGAAATCACCCTCACAAATGAAGAAAAGATTCAATTTGAAAAAGAAATAAATATTCAACCACCCGTTCAACTTTCTCGAGCTTTGAAAATTACTGATCAGGAATGAAAGGAGCTTTCAAATGAGAAAAACTATGACCAAACCTTAAAGGCTTTTGTGTTTAAAGATATTCCCGTTCCTAATGAATTAAAACTCGATGCTCGAGATGTAATACCTTCTTCACCTGGACTCACGCTTCAGGAAGTTGAGTGGGAAATCATGGAATGATCTATGGAGCCAAAAAAACAGATTGGGATGAGTACTACAGCATATATCCTATCAGATGCACGTCATGAGATTACAATCACATATGTCTTTAAAAACAAAGAAACTGGTGCTATCGAAAAAACAAAAGAACGAGTGATAGTGGATTCGAAAAAAACAGCCCTTATTCCAGAATTAGAAGTTATCAAGACATCTGATTATACTCCAACGATTGTTCGAGTTGATGCTTCTGCATCAACCGCAAAAGATGGTACCATTAAGAAGTTTATATTCAATTTCTGAGAAGGAAAACCAGCTATTGAATGAGATGCGATTCAAGAATATCAATATCTTACTCCTGGGGAAAAGACAATCACCCTTACAGTCATTCGAGATGATTGAGAAAAGGCAAGTATTCAAAAAATGATTGTACTAAAAGAGCAACGAAAAGATATTGTTATCAATTCGAGCATGAAAGATGGCATTGTATGAAAACCAATTGATTTTGATGCAAATGGAACTGACGGTCAAATTGCTGATTATATTTGGAACTTTGGTGATAATACCCCAGCGATTCATGATCCTGCACCAATGCATATATATGAAAATCCTTGAGAATATGTAATTGAGCTTACGATAAGCTACGCTGATGGAACTATAAAAACTACATCCAAAAATATTACAATTGAGGCAAATCAAGATGAATAAAAATAAAATCCCCTTAAGGGGATTTTATTTTGCATGAACGTATGTACCTTCGAGGTCTTCCTCATCAATCTTATCAATATCTTCAATTCGACATACGAAAATTGGCATCGATTCATCTTTAGCAAGAGCAATTGCAGACTGATCCATAATACGGAGCCCTTTGTGAAGAGCTTCCTCAAGAGAAATTATTTCATAACGAATGGCATCTGCGTGTTTTTTAGGATCCTTATCATATACACCGTTTACTTTCGTTCACTTTACTACACAGTCACATTCGAGTTCCAGTGCACGGAGAATGGCGGTTGAATCCGTTGTAAAATATGGATTTCCGGTTCCACCGACACAGATAACAACTCTCCCTTTTTCAATATGACGTAATGCTCGAAGTCGAATAAATTCCTCACATACCTTTGGGGTGGGAACTGCACTCATAACTCTTACATCTATATCTTGCTCTTTTAGAGCTTCACCAAGAGCAATACCATTAATCATAGTTGCGAGCATTCCCATATAATCACCCATTGACCGATCCATTCATCCAGCTTCCAAAAGTGCTCAACGAAAAATATTTCAACCACCAATAACGATGACCACCTCTACAGACTTTTGTTTCAATGCGACTACTTTTCCTGCAAGAAATTTCAAGAATCATGGATCAATTCCATATCCAAGTTCTCATTGAAGTGCTTCTCATGAGAGCTTTAATAGAACTCGTTTTGGGTTATGTCAGTACTTTTTCATAGAAATGTAAGTTAAAAAAATGTTTCTTTTTAAGAAAAGAATCATTGAACAAATAATACAAATAGTGCAGAGAATGCGAGTGCAATAACAAAAAGAATAGAGAGTCCAATAATGACGGAATTTCTATTTTTTAATTCTTTATGGAGGACTCGAATTTCTGATTCAAGCGTTTTTGTTGAAACCTCTGTTTTCTCTTTTGCGCTCTCAAGAAGAAAGGTTGCCTTTCTGTACTCTAAAAGTGAAATTGAATTCTTCAATTCCGTTTCTGCTTTTCATAACTTATATGATAGATCCTGAATGAGGGCATCTTTTTTTTCAATATTCTCCTGAGATTGCTCATAGAGATCACGATAATCCACATGGTAACCGTTAGGAACTGGAAAATTTGAGAGAGACGAAAAATCTTCATCAGATTCATCATTCTGTATTACTTCATATTCATCCGGAGTGTAGCCAATATTTTCTTCTTTTACACGTGCAACATCATCTTCATCAAGAAACACCTTCTTTCCGATACGCTTTGTTGCGATACGCCCCGTCTGAATAAAACGATCAACCGTGCGTGTTGATACACCAAGACGACGAGATGCTTCAAGTCTATCAATTGTGAATGCCATAATAAATTAGAAACGATTGAATTGTACGGCTATCATATGGAAAAAATGATAATTTCAAAGAAAAGTACTCTTTTTCAAATAAAAATTTCTTTTTTGACTTATCATCATTCATCAATATTATTGATATATCAACTATATATCAATAATATATGAACTATATGTCAAAACAACTTGAATCAATATTTCAAATAAGTAGAACTTTCTCGATAATGAGTAGACGCTTTGATGCGGGACTTGGGGGTATTAGCCTCAACGAATGTATTATTCTCTCTTCCCTACTACAGGCACCCGAAAATAAAATGCGCCGAATTGACTTGGCAGAAAAGATAGGATTTACCCCTTCTGGAATAACACGACTCCTCCTTCCAATGGAAAAAATTGGTTTGGTTTTACGAGAAAAAAATGAAAACGATGCTCGAGTAAGTTACGTTATTCTTGCACCAGGATGAAAACAAAAAGTATTAGAAGCCATTGAACGGGCTGAGTATATCATCAGTGATTTACTTCCTGGATACACGGTTACAAAAGCAAATGATATTGTAAAAATACTTCAAGAAATCACCCAGTGATTGAAATAGTTTGTTTGCTTTATTTTTCACATCATGGTAGACTAAGTCTATAATATCTTGATATGAAAATACCATCTACCAACCCCTCATACAATTACTCAATTATTTGAGAAAAGGAAGGAACAACCGAAAGTGAACTAATACAAATCCTTGAATATTCAAAACAAGCACAAAAAGAATGGAAAAGGATTCCTCTTGAAAAAAGGGTTATATACCTACGTGAGGTATATTGAGAATTTGAAAAGCAGAAAGAAGCACTTGCAAAAAGCATTGCGGAAGAAATGGGAATGCCCATTCGACAAGCACGGGATGAAGTACAATATGGACTCACCTATTTTGAATGGTATTTAAATAATGCAATCAAGTATCTTTCGCCTGAAATTACACGAGAAACCGAAACTGAGAAGCATATTGTTTTCTATGAACCAAAATGAGTAGTTGCAGCCATTGCACCATGGAATTATCCATTTTCCATGTGCATATGGACTTCCGTGCAAACACTTCTTTCAGGGAATACCGTTATTTTTAAGACATCAAAGGATGTCATTCTCACGGGAAATCTTATAGCAAAAATAATCGAAGGAACAACTCTTCCAAAATGAGTTTGGCAAGAGGTATATTGAAGTGGTGAACTTGGAAATACACTCGCAACGAGTGATATTGATTTCATAACCTTTACTGGAAGTACGTCTGTCGGAAAATGACTCGCAAAAATAGCAACTGAAAAAGGAATTGGATGTGTTATGGAACTCTGATGATCAGCGCCTTGAATTATCTGTGAAGATGCGGATATTGATTCCATAATTGATACCGTTTACTTTTTGCGATATTCAAATTCATGACAAATGTGTGATGGATTAAAACGGCTTATCGTTCATGAAAGTCATTACAATGAGGTTATAGAAAAACTTTCTCAAAAAATTACTTCAAAAAAGATAGGAGAAGCAGATAAAGAAGACACTGATATAGGACCTCTTGTGTCCGAAAAACAATTGGAACACCTATCTATACAATATAAAGATGCTCTCGAGAAATGAGCAGAGATTTTATTCCAAAAATCAATTGATACAAGCCTTCAAGGAGCGTATTTCCCACCAACCCTCCTTTGAAATATAAACAGAGACATGAAAGTATGGAATGAGGAAGTTTTTGGACCAATCCTTCCGATAATACCATTCCAGGATATAAAAGAAGCGATTCAATTAGCAAATGATACAGAATACGGACTTGGTGCTTATGTGTTTACAGAAGATAGTGAGCTCTTTCTTGAGATTGCATCAGAAATAGACTCCGGAATGGTACAAATGAATAATCTCAATTATTGCATTCCAGAAAGTCCATTTGGTGGATACAAGAATTCATGAATAGGAAGAGAGCACGGAAAATGGTGATTTCACGAGTTTTGCAATATCAAGGTAGTAAGTATTCCTAAAAAATAACTATGACGCTCACATTAGGATTTGCGATAATCAGTGGGGTTATTTACCTCAGTGGATTCATTCCTTATATTTATCATGTATTTCATGGAAAAGTAGTACCTCATGCATTTAGCTGGAGCATCTGGGCAACTCTCTCGGTTATATGAACTATTTGAATTATTGAGAGTGCAAATAGCACAGCCCTCATCTCACCAATTATTCGTACCACCTGTTTAATAATTGGTGCCACTATTGGTTGGATATACATAAAGAAGATTTCTATAACTTGATTCGACTATATATCCCTCATGCTTGCAGTCTGAGTAATTATTATTGCATTTAATTTTTGAGTAACAAAAGCACTTATCCCTATGATTCTAATTGATTTTCTGGTGCTCACACCTACCCTAAAGAAAATCTGGATAAATCCCGGAAGCGAGGATGCTATCGCATGGTTTACAACAACCATTTCTCAAATATTTCTTATTGCCTCAATTGGAACGTATACCTTTGAATCATCCATCTATTGGATATATATAATGATAATAAATGTTTTTGTATGAATCTTTATTATTCTTCGCTTCAGATATACTCAGACATGGAAATACAAATTCCTTTCAATATATAAAAAATTAATCAAAAAAACACCACTCTAAGTGGTGTTTTTTAAAAACAGAAATGGTGGAGGTGACGGGAACTGCCCCCGTGTCTTGAAAGGTGCAACATATACATCTACCTTTTATAGATCTTTTTTATACTCTCTCTGAATGAAAAAAGAACAAACAACAGAGAAAGAGAATGATTTAATATATCTCAGAAGAAACGCAATACATTCCATGAATTATTTCTCTGGAACTTGTAGTAATGAAATAGTTACAAGTTTTCTATTCCATGTTGCAGCAAGCCATTTGGCGCTCATCTAAAAAAGAAGGCTGCGTTCTTGTAGTATGTAACTAGGCAAGAACTGTCGCAGGAGTGCTTCCAAAAATGGCAGCAAGTCCGCGGTAAGTACGAGAAGTTTTAGCACTTCTTTTTCCAGCATTTGATAAGGAAGCGTCTGGTCGCTCCCAAAAGGCATATATATCACACAAAAATCTCTCAATCGAATACTAATATCACCCCCACAAAGGTATAATAAAGAAAAATAGAGAGAAAGCAAAAAAACTCTCTCTTTTCAGAGAGAGTAAAACACGATGGAGTGTAGAGTAGATCTTAGCGATTATGAAGAGTTGTAAGTATCATGCGAGCACTATCCGAAGAAAGATCTCACTCGATAACAACCGTTCATGATGGAAGTGAAGCGTATGTCCTTTCAGATGCTTGATCTGATTTTTCTTGTGACATAACTTCTTGTACTGTTTTTCACTTGTAGTAGTAAACACGTACCGAAGCGTCCGAGAATATTTTAGGAACAGAATTCTTACTTACACCGACACTATCATCCGATTCCTGTATGCGTTCAAATTTTTTTATAAAATCATCCTTTGCAATGGTAAATCCATATCACTCTTTTTCATTCCAGTACTTTGATCACACGGATCAAATATTTTTATCTGAAATATTTTCTCGATGTTCCAGTCAACTTCCGCTGACGGACATCTCAAATGGAGGAGGAAGATTCTGTGCTTGTGATGCATTTACAAAGAAGTAAACACATGAGAGAAAAAGGAGAGAGAGGATTGCCTGTGTCCACTCTACAGTGCTCCGCTTTGGTGCGGGAGCGATTCTTTTGTGAGTCATACCAATACTTTACAAAAAGAGCAAAGTAATTGTAACATATATTTTTTACTCTGTCAATATTTATTATAAATAAATATAATTATATAATGTCAATAGATATATTTTGAAGATCTTGATTTTATAGATTGAGTTTCTATACTCCACTTCCCTTTTTATTTGGAGCAATTCTCTATGAATAATCCGGAAGATACTCAAGCAGAGACTTCATCTGTCAATGCAGATCAAGTTCTCTCAACTCCGGGAACGTTTGCCCGCGATGATGATGCATGGCTTCAAGAAGTGGAACAAGTTGTCCAACTTGCAGGAGCTCATGATTAACCCAAGAAGGAGTGAAAGCGGAGATGAATCTCCGCTTTTTTAAAAGAAAAATTGAAAAAACCGCAAAAAACAATAGTATTTATGCCGATATTTTCCCTTTCAATATAGAAAACATGGCTCTTACAATATATAATACACTTACCCGTACAAAGGAGAATTTTAAACCCCTCAGACAAGAAGAGGTGAAAATATATTATTGTTGACCAACTCCTTATAATTTTGCTCATATTGGAAATCTTCGAGCATATTTATTTGAGGATTTTGTCATTCGGACACTTCGATTTCTTGGCTATAAAGTAAAAACCGTAATGAACATTACAGATATTGACGATAAGACAATTCGCGATAGTCAAAAATCTGGAAAGAGCCTCAAAGAATTTACTGAATACTATACACAAGAATTTTTAAGCGATCTTGAGAAGCTTCATATTCAAAAAGCAGATACAATTGCACCTATCTCAACTCTCATACCTGAAATGGAGAAACTCATTCAGTGACTCATTGAAAAGGGTTTTGCATATCTCGCGGATGACGGAAGCATCTACTATCGAGTCGAAAAGTTTAAAAACTATGGGATATTAGCAAATCTTGATCTATCTGGGATGAAATCAAGCATACGCATTAATAATGATGAATATGAAAAAGATAATGTTGCCGATTTTGCTCTTTGGAAAGCCTATGATGTAAATGCGGATGGTGATAATAAGTGGGATGCGGAATTTACATTTGAAGGAAAGACTCATATCATCCCATGAAGACCTGGATGGCATATAGAATGTAGTGCCTGTAATTATCGTTTCTTTTGAGAGCAGATAGATATTCATATGGGTGGAATCGATAACCTATTCCCTCATCATCAAAATGAAGTAGCACAAACGGAAGCTTTTACGGGAAAACAATTTTCAAAATATTGGATGCATGGTGGTCATCTCCTCGTTGATAACAAAAAAATGGCAAAGAGTGCATGAAATTTCTATACACTCCGAGATATTATAGAAAAAATGCAACCCATGAGTGAAGATTTTGTAACACGATGATTTCGTCTGATGGCACTCCAGAATCAATATCGTGAAAACTTTAACTTCACATTTGATAGATTGAATGCGGCTATTAATACCATTACGCGTCTTGATGAGATGGTAAAGCGCCTCGGACGATACCGTGATCAATTTCCGCCAACCGAAGAAATCCGCAACAATCATGGAAAACTCAAGTTTCATGATATCTCTCGAGAATTCCGTGAGAATCAACAATATTTTATGCAAGACTTCATCGAGAAATTAGAAGATGATTTTGATACTAATATGGCTCTCACTATTGTCTTTGAGTTTCAAAGCTATGTGAATACAGGAATCGATGAAGAACTGTTCTCTCTAGAAGAAACAAAATCCTTAATTGACCTTCTCAAAAGCTGGAATGAAGTATTAGCTATATTTAATTTTGATCTATTAGAATCAGAACAAATTCCTAAAGAAATAGAAGCTCTGGCTATAGAACGTGCCAATGCAAAAATAGAAAAAAACTGGTGAGAAGCTGATAGAATCAGTGAAGAACTGGCTTCTCTTGGATGGAAAAAGATCGATGAAGCAGGAGGAAAA
>SSGK01000064.1 GCA_008015855.1 Candidatus Altimarinota bacterium
GTGTACGACCATGAAGGGTTTCTGCTGCATACCCATCAATATATTGTGATGCCTTTCCAGAACATCCAACCCCAGAAATAACCACTCTTTGATGCGATTCAATTCCAAGTTCTTTAAAGGCATTCTTTATTGCCATGATGATAAGAAAATCTCAACATCCTGGACACCACTGGATATCAGTTAATCAAGTTCTCATTATTTTGATAATAAAGTATTAAAGTCTTCTATATAAAATGGGAATAAGTCATATTTGCGGAGATGCGAAATCACGAGTCATTCCCGGTAACGAAGTCAGAACTGTCCACAAATTGTATTCTCGAGTTGCCCCGAATAATTATTCTCAACAAAAATAAGCTCTTCCTTTCATACTATAGCTTCGAGCAATCGATCATCCAATGGCTTCAAGAAGGTAATGACAATAAGTCCAAATTCAGGATTTTGTCGTATAAATTCCTTCGCTGTATAGGTGGTTGCTGAAAATGCGATAAGCATCTTTTTTGCTTCTGGATTAAACACTTGAAAACCAGTATATCCTTCCTTTGCAAAAAAGTTCTCGAGTTTTTTCCATCTTTTCTCGGTCATACGCTTCTTGTTCTCAGAATCCTCTGAAGTTGCTCCGTACTCATCATGCTCATAGCTCGACGCGATAAAGTCTCCATTTTTTGTTCCAACCATAACTCTCGGAGAAATGCCTGTCTCCGTAAAGTTGTATCGTTTATAATCTTCGGGCGGATTGGTAAGAATCTCACCCCTCTCTACTCCAGCACATTGACGAGCAGAATAGGTTGTCACCATCTCCGAAAGCTGCTTATCTACCAGAAGAATCACGATGGATTGATACTTGTCTGCTAGATTCAAGGCAAGTCCCGCAAAATAGTATGCCTCTTCCACTGAACTCGGCGTGAGCACAATATGATTAAAATCTCAGAATGTTGGATTGAGAGCATAGAGAATATCTCATGTCTCGTGATAGGTAGGCGTTCCCGTACTTGGACCTGCTCTCTGAGAAAGAATCGCGACGATTGGAAATTCTGCTTGTACCGCAAATGAAAGAGCTTCCGTCATGAGTGCAAACCCTCCACCACTCGTACCGACCGCACTCCGTGCTCCAGTAAAACTCGATCCAAGCGCTGAGTTTATAACCGCAATTTCATCCTCTGCCTGAAGGTAAGGAACCTTTTTTGATGCAATAATTTCCGTCAACACCGTTGATGCAGGAGTCATGGGATAGGCACTATAGTACTCGAGTTCTGAGTCAATCAATCCCTCTGCAATCATCTTATTTCCATACCTCACTTTTTTTGGCTCTCCTATTTTTGGAAATGTTTGTGAAGATTTTTCGAGAGAAATCGATGCACAGGCATTTTCAAAAATCTTTTTATTCGCATCAATAACGAGCGCCCCCTTACGAGCAAAAATAGCAGCAATTCCTTCATGAATCACTTCATGTGGAAGGGTAAAATAGCATGCAAAGAGTGCTAATAAATAGGTGTTGTCATATTTATCATTGATTTCCAGTGTGATGAGTTTTATATTCTTCTCTTCAATCAAACGAAGGGTTTCTTCGTGTAACTTGGATCGGATTTTTTCATTACAAAAACATACCCCATTCGGACGGAGTGAAGCAATATTCTTTTCAAGCGATTCTGCATTAAATGCCAATATAACATCACAAATCTTTGTGAGATACGGATTGCCATCAGAGACAAATATATCAAAATAATTCACTCCTCCTTTGATGCGTGATTCATACTCGATATCCGTCAAAACGCTATATCAGAGTGTTGCAAAGATGTGAGTAATGATGTCAGATGTGGAATTAATCCCCAATCAGGCCGGTCAAGTAATGCGGATATTCAGATTCATATACAAAGAAATTATGGGAAAATTGTATGGAAAGTGTGTATGAAAGCAATCGTTTTTCTGGTATTTTTGACAGCTTTTTAAAAATGTACTACACTATACATATAGTTACCATTTTCACTATGAATCGAGATTCTCTCATATCAGAAATACTTTTCTGCATACACTCTCTTCAGAAATTATATAACAGAACACATGTGAGTAACTCGCTGTATTCAGATGATACTCATTTTCGCATGTTTCTAAATAGCCTCGATGAAGCGGCACTTTTTGAAGTATACTCAGAAATTACGAATGCCACCCTTCTTTCTGCTCAAAATCTGGAACAATCCCAAAAGAATACCGAGAGGAAGATTCGACTCAGTATGGAAGCGAATGATGCACGAAAAGAGGTACAAACACTCGATGAAACACTATTTGTTTAATATTCATATATGCCAACGTTTGAATGAACTGGGAAAAATACCGATTTTTGAAAAGAGAATATTCAAGTGTGAAGTGATATTTCTTCAAAGCTTCCACAAAATTCGAAAGATTTTATCAACAAATATCTCAAAGGACTGCAACTCCCTCAAAAATGGGATGCACTGGTTGATACTGGTCCAATGGATTTTAAATGACCTATTAAAACACAACCAACCGATACTATAAAACCAAAGGATTTTACTGATAAACTCATCAGTGGTATCGATACTCAATGTAAGCAAGAAATTAAAGATATACTGCAGAATGAATACCTCGCAACAGAACTAGAGGCAAATAATCTCTTACAATGCATCCAATGAGTTGTAGGAAAACATACGAATCAAAAATGAGTGGAGATGCTTCTTCGGCTCGGAAGTCCTGATGCAACCGCTACAAATGCAAGTTTCTTCAATCTTGTCTGAAATGTCTGAAGAAAAATATAATCCCGAGAATAACTCGGGATTATTTATTGGAATCAAGTTTTGGGAGAAAAGCAGTTAATACCTCAAAAAATCGACCCATCCGTTCATTCGTGGATTTAATAACATAATCCACTTCTCATATTTGTTGTCGAAAAGCATCGAGTGCAACGGTATCAATTCATGGAGCTGGAAGCGGAAGTCCAGCGTTTTTTTCTTCAAAATCACCTTCAACATCCATTCCAATTCGTCTTGCGAGGTCTATCATTCTTTTATTAGAGGGTCGACAGGTAGTTGTCAATTTATCCACATAGAGGCTTCGCGCATGAAGAATCGCATGATCGATCAGATCACCTGCAATCCCCTGTCATCGAGATTCTGGAAGCACGCTAATAGAAAGCTCTGCTATCTTTTCTTTCACACCAGATACAACATATTCAATCAGGGAAAGTTGGACAGCTCCATCGATTTCCGCATTCATATCATAGTGAGCAATCACTGCATCATTTGCATTTTTTCGGACACGCTCAACATAGGAATCAATTCATTCATCGGTTATCAATCCGATAAATCGATTGTATCGATCATCATCGGTAAGTTTCTTGAGATGAGCTGCATATCCATCATATTCCGATGGCAGGAGTATTCGTGTGGCAACTGACATATGAGATGATTAATTTTGAGAACAATACTATAAAATTTAAAAAAAGCAAGTAACTATCGATTCGGAATGAATTGATTAATTGACAATAATTACTTTCAAATGGTAAAATAAAGAAAATAAAAAACCATTCCCATGTACACTATTCCCCTTTCTCACAAACAAATCTGCATCCGATACGGAATCGATTCTCCATCAGGAGAAGCATGACAGCGATCAAAGGATGCACTTTCGAGTATTCCAGAACTGAAAAATCTTTCATGAAAAATCAGTGAGAGCGAGCTCTATCATCGTGCTCGAGTTATCAGTAAACTCAAGGAACTCTCCCGAGATCCAAAGAAAACATTTGGTGTAACAAAATCCACCGTCAACTCTGTGTGAGTTGAAAATGCCCTGAATAATATGAAAGAGCTTATTACCGCACTTTCTACTCTCGAAAATATTCAAAACCTCTGAAATAAAGAAATAGTCGCATGGTTCAAGGGATGGGATTGAGTTGATGATACGAATGTTGCCGTGGTAAGCGGAACCCGCATGACCTATCGAAAATTCCTTTCAAATGTTATCAATGATTCCGAATTGGTTGGAAATCTCTTTGCTCGGCCAAATGAGTCACGTGAAATGACGGAAGAAAAAGAGATAATCGAACAAAGAACTCGACTCGGAACTTTTCTGGTTGCTCTGGAATCACGAAATGCAGATAATGAGTATAAGACAATGTTTCGACAAGCACATCAGGCACTCATCGAAAAAAATCTCCCAAAAGCAAAGGATATTGTCAGAAAAACTCTCAAATCAGAGTGGAATATCGATGTAGAAAGTGTTGTGACAGAACATGGAAAGATTGCTGCCCTTCGAGCTATTGGAGCGACCCACGAAGCAACCCAATCAACCGTAAAACAAGCCGCAAATCTCAAAGAAAAGTCACGAGATTCTCTTTCTCAAAAAGAACAGGATCTCATCGATGAAATTCACAACAATCTCGAAAAGGAAAAAGCAAAAAATAAACATATTGCAGCGGATATATACGGCGTTATGCTTCGTTCTATACCAGAATCAGATCCCTACAGAAAACAGGTCGAACGTTCTCGTGAAAATATGATCGAAGAGATTGTAAATGAGAAAGCGTATATCAGCATCCTTGATGGCTATATTAAGAAAAATGGTTCCGAATGACTCGGCAGCATGTTCGATGCATACAATGATATGCGTGGGCTTTATGGTTCATTCAATTTTACAGATGAAAATGCAAAACTGACAAAAGAAGTGGCTATCATGCTCGCTTCCTTTGTACTTACTGCGGGCGTATGACCGGCACTTGGAGCACTAGGAGCTGGAGCACGAATATTAACTGCAGGAAAAACAATTGATGTTGCCTCAAAATCTGGTACCCTGGCGCGAAATGTCGCGAGGGCTCGAAATGTTGCCACTCAAACTCTTGCAAAATCAGGAACGGTTCTCCAGTGAGCGAATAGACTCGATAAAACACTAAGTACATCACGACTCTGAAAGACTCTATGGGAAGCTACGAAGTTTACTACTGCTGAATCATTTATCAGAACCTTCAATCGTGCAGCAGGAGAAAAATCAGGATTTGATACGGATTTCTGAGAGAAACTTGCGAAAAATACTATGATGTTCGGACTTTTTGGGGGTATGGAAAAATACATCAGCGGACCTCTGAAAACTCGTGCTATTGAGGCACTTGGATTAAAATCTGGAATCACTCAATTTACCGTTGGAACAACTATCCTAACTACCTGAGATGTTGCTGCCATGTGGGCACTTGGGATGGCCGAAAGTGGAAATATTCA
>SSGK01000060.1 GCA_008015855.1 Candidatus Altimarinota bacterium
CATTCTTAATAGGAGTTCCTACAGGAACAGTCATATCAAGGTATGCTGGAATTACAATCTGAGGAAGCGTTGCTCCGGTTGCAATCGTATTTGGATAGAGACAAGTAAATGCTGTATTTCCACTCGTAGTACACGTCCATCCAGAAGCGTTAATCGCTCCAGAAATGGTTACTCCTGATGGAAGAGTATCTGTTACCTTTGCTCCTGATGCAATAGCGGTTGTTCCAGAATTTACAACAACAACGATATAATTGAAGAGGCTTCCTCGTGGAAGTTCGAGTGCTGATGCGAGTGTCTGAGCGTCATTGGAAAGAGTAGTTCCAGTAGAAACATACTTCTTTACCATAAGTCCTCCTGTTTGTGTAGTCGTTGTTCCACCACAAGTAACACCACATTTCCCTGGTTGTCCGTTTTGAGCTCCGTCATCACATGTTTCACCGTTACTTACAATGCCATCACCACAAAAAGAAGGATATGTAAGGACACACTCTTGATGAGAACCTCCATTTTGATAAGGAGAGATATTCCAGAAATTAAATGTATATTTTAATTGATAGAGTGGTTTAGTTCGTAGGTTATTTTTCAAGTTTGGAGTAACTTGGTTGAATTTCACAAAATACGTACTATCCGATACAATAATCCTATTATTAGTAGAATTTGCTGGAAATCGAAAGTATGTACCATACGTTGGGTCAGTATATGCTTCACCATTTGCAGGATTTCCATCTGAGAGATTTTCCCCTGGTTGATTCGCATAATGAAACCATCATGTTCATTGTTGAAGTTCTCATCCTGTATAGAACCAATCTATGGTAACTGGATTGGTATTTTCGTTAAAATACACATCATTTCATTGAACTGATGCATTCCATGTATCAAAGAGTACAGTATCTGCCTGTCCACTATAAAGAGGATCTGCAACAAAACATTGATTACAGGAGTTAGAAAAATTAGCATCAGAAGAACAAGATACCTGTGTCCAATAAGCTCAGAATGCGGTTTGAGTTGCTGATGCAAGTAGAATTCCAATTGGAATCAAAAATCGTTTCATGGTAATAAAGAGATGAGGTAATTTTAACGTCATGAAGATTGAGAAGATGTTACTCATGAAAGGGTAACAATATTTTCAGAATTTGGTTCAATAACAGTATTTCATTGAATTATTTCTCCGGATGATCTTTCCGTTCGTGCTGTCTCAGCCTTCCCTTGATTAGAAAGAGAACAACTTGTGAGTAAAAGAATGAGAGAGAATCAAAGTATGGTTTTTTTCATATTTATATCGTAATAAGAATTATGGTCTTCAAGATGGAACAACTGGAGCTCAAGGAGAAACGGTAACAGTTCCTGTTGTAGATCAGACAGTAACATCTGTTCCTCAACTCACTACACCTCTCTCTCATCCTGGATTTGTTGTTGGAGTCCTGTTTCATCCTGGATCTGTTGTTGGAGTATCACCATCTCCTGGCTTATTAATCTTATCCATTAAACCGGTTGGACTCACTCATACAGAAAGCTCTGTTACTTCTGCTTTCTTTTCACCCATAATTGCAGTAGCTCCAACAATGACATCTTCAGAAACATCCGGAACATCCGTCACTGTTACTTCTTCTCATTCGATTTGGAATTTTGGCTTCCCAATAGTAATCATATCATTCGCACATACAGCAGATTCTGCACGGTAGAATTTAAGTGGTTCAGAAAGTTTTACACCACTTACCGTATCACCCTGAAGTATGGTAAGAAGTCCTGATTTATCAATCTTCTTTCCATCTGGAAGTTTCGCATTAATATTCGAAAGAAGAGCATCAAAGCGCTTATCATATCTCTTATCTCGAGCAGATTGAGCAAGCAATTCTTTCTTTGCTGAATCAGGAAATGATTCCATCTCTTTTACCGTTCCAGCAAGAACCTGAGATGTTGGTTGAGATTTTAAATGATGGAAACGTGTTCCCTTTCCATTGTATTCAGCAAAATTTTGAAACGTGAAAAATCCATTATCGGGACTAAGTGTATCGATTGGTTTTGTTTTTTCCTTACTTTGCGCAAGAGCAGTTCTGTTAGAAGAACGGAGTGCTACCTTCTCAGCATAGAGAGCTCGATATTCCTCTCATGCTTGTGTTTGATCTTTCATCATTTCAGCATGTGGTTTTCCATAGAGGGTACGTGCCTCATTATCATCAAATGCAGCGTCTACTCGCTTATCTGCCTTAGTAGATGAATATACTTTACCAAATGTTTCAGTTTCCTTTTTTCCATCAGCTCCAAATTGACGAAAACGTGCTACTCAGGCATTTTCATTAATGAGTGCTGAGAGAACTTCTGATTTTTGTTCTGGTGTTTTTCCATCCAATGAAGCAAGAAATTTCCCGAACTCAGCAGTTGGCTTTACCTTCTTTCGTGCATCAGAAAGAGCCTTATCAGCGTCTCCATTCACGAGAAGATTTTCACGAATAATTCCAAAGGTTTGTGGAAATATACGACGCCATTCACGGTATCCAGGATATTTCGCAAATGCTTCCTTCACATCAGAAGAAAACATTTCTGGAATTTCAGTTGCATCAATAGGAGAAGTGGTAGTTACCTTCTTTTGTGTTGTTGTTACTTTTCTATCAGGAATTGCCGATACAACCCATGTATCCTCGATAGATCCATCAAGTTTATAATTGCTCGTCTTATAGAATTGGAGTGGCTTTTCTGAAACAACATTCAGTGTACCATTTTCTGCCTTTGAAACATTTCCAAGTGAATCAAGTCACTGAATAGATTCCATGTCAGCAGGAAGAGAATACGAAAACTTTCCATCTTTTGTTCTTTCATACTGAATTCCCATTTCAGAAAGCTTCATTCTTTTACCATTTGCAGAAGTTTCGGCGAGATTTGCCCCAGTAAAAACACCATCTCGAACCTTTGTATGAATCTTTTGTCCAACTCATCCAATAAATAATTTCATGCTCACAATATCGAGTGATGCCTCTACTCACTTCATTCCCCATCCGGCTTCTTTCTCAGCAAGACCAATCATTACATTTCGAGTGAGCACATCAATAAGCGCCTTCTTTGAAGCTTCATTAGAAAGAAGAGATGCATCAAGATTACGAAGCATTTCTGTTGTTTGTTCTTTCTGTGATTCAGGAATAACAGCAACAATGTCTTTTCCATTTTTAACGATATCAAAATCAGGCTTCAATATAATAGCCTCTAAGGATTTTGCGCTTTCTGCTGTTGTCTTAATAATTGCTCGCTCTCGGTCATTCCAATTTCACTGAATAACTCATGCAAGAGCGCGTATTTTAGCAGTAAAATTTACTTTATCTCCTAGAACATAAGCAAATGGGTGTCATTCTCCGATTTCACGGTGTTCAACACCAACTGATAATAATCCTCATGTAGCTACTTGTACACCCATACTCATAAGAAAATTTACCGCCATTTGAAACCATCCCTTGTCCTTCTTTCCAGCTTCTGTCAGTTTTGAAAGATCAGGATTTTGTGATTTCAAATTATCAATAAATTGTTTTTCGGTTCCATTTAACACAGAAATAAGCCCCGCAGATGCATCTGGATTACCAGTAATAACGCGTGAAATTTGAGCCATAAGATTTGCCCTAGCAATCACATTTTTTACAAATGATTCGCGAATTCACTTTGCCTTCTCTGGATTATCTAGATCCTGAACAGAAACATTCTTTCCGGAAAAGCGAGACAAGAGTGCTTCCAATTTTTCACTATCACCAAATTGATCAATAAGAATATTAGCTGTTTGTAATTCTCCGATTTCTTGTTTCTGTGAATTCGCAGAAAGAATATTGATTTCATTCTTTGATTCTACTCACCAGCTTGCATCAAAATCACAGAGTACATTTACACGTTCAAGAAATTTCTTCTTTTCAGGATTCGTTTCTTTTTCAATCTTTCCAGAAAGTCTGTCCTTATCAAAACCACCCGTTGATTCTGGATTGCGAACAGAAACCCCCTTAGCATAAGAAGGTGCTGTTTTTCTTTCTTCTTCCACCTTTTTTTGAGTTTGTTCTGTAACAGCAGTTGCGGCAACTCCTTTCTGCTCTACTAATACTGCATTCTCAGTTTTAAATTTTTGAGCAAGTTTCTGTAGTTCTGCATACATTTTTGGATCCTTCTTCCACTCTGAATCATTTAAAGCCGAACCAACCAATGCGTCGATTTTTGCTTTATTTTCAGTATTTTTTGCATCGATTTGCAATAAAAGACCCTCAACCGTTGAATCCTTTCCGGATACAAAAGAGTCATGCAAGAGCCTTCCTGCAATAATATCATCATTGAGACGCTTTGCCTCTTCCAGTTTCCCCTTTGCTTGTGTGAGTAACTGATCCACAGAATCAATAGCAGGAGCTGATTCGGTTGGCCTACTTGCAGGTCAAACTGCTTCAAGACAAACACGAGGAATATAGGAACTTGTACGAAGTGTATACATACAAAACAGATTAAAAATTTATTTCTAGACTATGCTACCATATTTTCGCATTAATTGCAAAAAACACACAATTCCTATTTAATAAACAGGAAATATTATTTTAATACACTATATATTATGTTTGTCAAAAGATGATTTGCAAGCAATATTTTGCAAATTCACATGAAATTCACATATAAAAATCCCCTGGAATTCAGGGGATTTTATTACATTTTCTTTACAGAGTACTATGCACGACGACGAAGAGAGAACATAAGACCAAAAGAGATGAAGAATGCAGCAGCAATAAGAAGAAGTGATTCTGGACCCGTTTGTGTCTTTGTCATGTTTGAATTTGGCTTGATTGGTGTAGTAGGCTTTGTTGTAGTAGTTGTACCAGCTGGCTTTACCGTTGTGCCAGTAGTAGTAACACCCGTAGATGTTGACCCAGCCACCTTTCCATCGAGTTTATATGCCACACATTCATAATGTGTCTTCTTTGCACCTTCTGTACCACCTACTACTTCGTGATATGCAACTGGAAATTTTACCATTCCAACGTAATCACCATTTACCTTATCAGAAGAAATAAGTTGATAACCAGCACCAAGAACTGATTCAGTTACCTTTACCTTTTGCCCTGGAGCTACAAAGTAAACCTTACGATTTGGATTGGTTCCTCCGCTATCCGTTACAAACATAATTTCCTTAGAAATCTTCCATTCAGCACCCGTACTACTCCATTGAGTTCCAGCACCTCCAAGATTTACAATGCTAATACCAGCAACTGATTGAATATGTTCATCTTCATAAAGAACGTATTGTGCGCCACCTGCAGCATTTGGATTTGCAAATACATCATACATATTTCCTCCACCGGCACGTTCTTTTTCTTTTATACCCTTTCCGTCAAAACACTGATTACATGAATTTGCAGTAAAGAATGCTTGAGAAGTACATGATACTTCTGCATAGTCAGAAACTGCGGCGAACAATGGACTTGCACCTATAACTGCAATGAGTGGAGCAAGGAGAACACGAAAGTTCATATGTGAAAAAATGGTGAAAATGTAAAGAAAATGTGAAAAACTTCCCCTGCATTCTATAACTCGCACATATTTTGTCAAAAAAAAACCTTGTGGAAGCGAACAAAATGTATACAATATTTGTACATTTCGTTTATAATTAATTTTTCAATATGTTAGCAAATATAAAAGAAGAGCTTCAGAAAGCGAAGGAACACCTCCATAATGAACTTGCAAAGCTTCAAGTAGGGCGCGCAAACCCTGCAATAGTTGAGGGAGTTATTGTCCTTGCGTACGGAAGCACCCAACCACTCAAAAATGTCGCATCAGTAAGCATTCTCGATGCTCAAACACTTTCGATTCAACCTTGGGATAAGGGTCTTATTCGCGATATTGACAAAGCAATTACAGAGGCAAATCTTGGACTCAATCCACAAAACAATGGAGAATCTATTATGATAAAAATCCCTACTCCTACAGAAGAACGTCGTCGAGAACTTGTAAAGATTGCCAGCAGAATCGCAGAAGATGGAAAGGTAGCAGTTCGCAATATTCGTCAAGACTACAAAAAAAAGATTGATACCGCGAAGGCAGAAAAGACGATTAGTGAAGACATTGCAAAGGGATTTGAACAAGATCTTCAAAAGTATATCGATGAAGCAATTAAATGAATTGATTCCGACACGAAAATAAAAGAAGAGGAAATTATGAAATTATAATTTTCCACAGTACGTCTTTTCCTGCATCCTCCAGAGCCTCCTCATGGAGGTTTTCTGTATTAAAATATGAACCAGAGTATTTACCCAACATATCATAGCACCTCACGAGTCATTCTCGGAAGGGATTTTTGTACGGAACTGCTCCAATGAAAGGATCAGGCAAATATTGCAGCAATCATTGAGAGTCATGATGAAATCAAGCGATGGGAAAATATTGTACCAACCTTCTTTTCTTCGAAATATAGCATTTTTACCGTATCAAATCTTGCTGAATTCTTTGTAACCAATGAGTATACTCAGATCATTCGACTCATTCCTGGATATATTATTCGAGATACACGCAACATTGACTATCTCAAAAAGAAATATTCCCTCTCTCTGGAACGTGGAAATACCATAAAATGTGAAGATATTATCACAAAACTCATTGATTTTTGATATACCTATCGAGAACATATTGGTGGAAAAGCAGAGTACAAACGCGAATGAGATATTATTCGTTTCACTGATATCCTCGGTGGATATGAATATATTATTGAATACTTTGATACCGAGATTGATGATATCTTGAAGATACACCTCGGTACTTGAGCGAGAACACGAAAAAACTCACTTACTATTTTTGCAAAACATATCCCCGATTCTCTGGATGAGAAGAATTATAACACCGAAGTGCTCACAAGTATTCAGCAATCATCGGATGCTATACTCTGTAGTGGATTTGATTTTTGAGCCAATTATGAGTGACTCAAAGATTCCTTACAAGAACACACTCTTTTTTTTCCAGAACTACCAAAGGATGGTACTTCATCTCACAAAATTGAAAAGATAGAACTTGCCAGTTCATTGGAGCTCGCAAATCTCATGAAATCGAGTAAAAAAGCAGGATATTTTTATACGAAACAAAGAAGAACGATTGAGAATTTTATCGAATACAATTCTCTTCCGCATTGGACTATTATTGATGTAACAAAAAATTGATTTGAAAGCATTTGCATTTGAGATGTTCCTTATATTGCTGATGATATTCTCTCAACCCTTTTCGTAAAACAACGAACAAAACGCAGTATCGCAAAACACCTCGATCTCCTCTTGGATATAAAATGCGGTGATTATATCGTGCATCGAGATCATGGGGTTTGACGATTCCATGCAATCATTAAAAAAGAAGTGGGAGGAATCGTGCGAGAATACACAGAAATTCACTACCTTGAATGAGATAAGCTCTTTGTTCCTATTACAGAACTTCATCGGGTCAGTAAATATATCGGGGAGAATGATCCCGTACTTACAAAACTCACTGGGAAAGAATGGGAGCGTATCATCGATAAAACGAATGAAGAGATTGAGAAAATTGCTGAAGAGCTCCTGGAAATCGGAGCAAAAAGAGCGGTAGCAGAATGAATTGCCTTTCCCTCATTTCCAGAAGAAGAAAAGAAATTCCTAGAAGCATTCCCCTATACACATACCCCGGATCAGAGCGAAGCAATAAGGGATATATTTGCTGACATGGAAACAAAAACCCCCATGGATCGACTCGTATCAGGCGATGTATGATTTGGAAAAACAGAAGTTGCTATGAATGCCATCTATAAAGCGGTTCTCTCTGGAGCGCAAGTGGCTTTTATATCCCCTCTCCTCGTTCTCGCTGATGAGCACTATGAAACTCTCACGGAACGCATGGATGCATTCGGAGTTCGGATTGCATGCCTCACACGAATGAGTACAAAAGAAGAAGAAAAAACAATTCTCAAGAAATTAAAAGAGTGAACCATTGATGTGATTATCGGAACTCACCGACTTTTATCAGAGGATATTGTTTTTAAGAGGCTCGGTCTCCTTGTGATTGACGAAGAACATAAATTCGGAGTATCCCATAAAGAGCGATTTAAAAAGATGAAAGCCCATCTTGATATTCTCTCCCTTTCTGCAACTCCTATTCCAAGAAGTCTCAATCTCGCTCTCTCTGGAATCAAGAAAATATCAATCCTTGCGACTCCCCCTCAAAAAAAGAAGCCCATCAAAACCCTCGTTGCAAAGTGGGACGAAGCCCTTATAGAAAATGCTATACTTTCAGAACTCGAACGTGGATGACAGGTTATTATTCTTCACAATCGCATTACCACTCTGGAAAGAATCGAGAGTGAAATCAAGTGAATTCTTGGAAAAAGAAAAGTAAAAATCGCGGTGACCCATGGACGAATGAATGGAGACATAATCGAAGAACGGATTCATGGATTTAAGAGGGGTGAATATGATATCCTTCTTTCTACTACCATTATTGAAAATGGGGTAAATTTCTTACGAGCCAATACCATCCTCATTACCGATGCGGAAGAATTTTGACTCGCACAACTCCACCAACTTCGAGGAAGAGTCGGAAGAAAGGATGTAGAAGGAATTTGTTATCTTTTGTATAGAAAATGAGAACTTCTCTGAGAAGAAAAAGAACGTATTATTACCCTCGTAAATAACAGTCATCTCGGTGCGGGTTTTGAGATAGCAATGCGTGATATGGAAATCCGATGAGCGGGTGATATCCTCGGAATAAGACAGGCGGGGAAATCAAAGGAAGTATGACTCACTCTTTACTTCCGGATGCTCGAGGAAAAGATTGAAGAACTCACATCCGGAAAGGTTCGTATTCCTCCGTGTAAAATAGACCTTGATATCTCCTATCAAATTCCAGAAAGTTTCTTTGAAAATGAGATTGATAAGATTTCATTCTTTCGGGATATCGAATCAATCGAAACACAGGAAGACCTCGATACGGTTTATGAAAATTTTACGAGTGGATATTCTCATATTCCTCCCGAAATGGAAAATTTCTTTCTCCTTATGAGAACTCGAATTCTTCTACAAAAGTATAATATAAAATCTCTCAAGAAAATCGGAATGCACTATACTTGTGATTTTCATGAATCAACCAAAATAGAAACCCTCAAAGCATTTCTTGAAACGTGTGATCCAAAAAAGTATTTTGCACTCCTTTCTGCTCATAAAGCCCGTATTGATACTCGATACTTCCCATCAAGTATTGATTTGCTTCGTTATCTTCGTTCTGAATAATAAAACCCCTTCTAGAAGGGGTTTTATTCTTATCCAAGAGCAGCAGCTTCGAGCTTTGCTGTCTGATCTGCAATAGCCAGCGCATCAATAATATCTCATAAGTCTCCCGTCATAATAACTGGGATATTTGAAAAGTTTTGATTAATTCGATGATCCGTAATTCGATCTTGTGGATAATTATAGGTTCTGATTTTTTCACTTCTATCCCCCGTTCCTACTTGAGCGAGACGTGCTGCTCCAAGTTCTTTCGCTCTCTTTTCTTCTTCCATGGCAAATAAACGTGCCTTAAGAACCGAAATTGCTTTGATTTTATTTTGAAGTTGTGATCGTTCGTCCTGACATTCTACGGCAAGACCTGTAGGAAGGTGCACGACACGAATCGCAGAATTCGTCTTATTAACATGTTGTCCTCCTGCACCACTTGCACGACATGCGAGAATTTCGAGATCTTCATCTCGGATTTCAACATCAACATCTTCCACTTCAGGAAGAACGGCAACCGTAATAGTTGAAGTATGTACTCGTCCATTCTTTTCAGTTTCTGGAATACGTTGTACACGGTGGGTCCCGGCTTCAAATTTAAACTTTGAATACGCTCCATTTCCATCCATTTTGTAGATAACTTCCTTATATCCTCCTGCGTCATTGAATGATTCACCCATAACCTCAACCGAAAATCCACATGTTTTTGCATAATTCATATATGCATTCGCGAGTTCTGCCGCAAATAACCCTGCTTCATCTCATCCTGCACCAGCACGAACTTCGACAATCACATTCTTTTCATCATTTGGATCTTTTGGAAGGAGTGCAATCTTGAGCTCTTCTTCGAGCTTTGGAATTGCTTCTTCTGCTTCGGAAAGCTGCATCTTTGCAAGTTCTATCATTTCAGCATCTTTTTCATTCGCAAGGATCTCCTTTGCTTCTTCCATATTTGCCCATTTTTCCTTATATTCACGATACAAGGTTACTGTTTTTTCAAGTCACTTCTTCTTTTGATTGACTGATTTTAATCTTTTTAGGTCACTATAAATAGCAGGATCTGAAAGTTCTGCTTCACATTTTTCGTAGTCAGTTATAAGATTATCGAGTTGGAATTTCATGGCAAAAAATAATTACAATATGTTTCGTCACGGATTATATGTAAAAATTAAAAAAGTCGAATGAAAAGATGTTTCTCTGTGCAAAAACTTGTTCACGATTTGTGTTCAATAAAATTATTTTCTGCTTGCTTCATGCCTTCTTTTTCTTATAGTCTTTTGGCAAAAGTAACCACAGTGAATAGCAAGTGATTTCCTCATGATTCACGGGAGCTATGGCTACAAAGAAAAATATAAAAAACAAATAGAGTTTATAAAATAGCACATTTGCCCAGATGGTGGAATGGTAGACACGGAGGACTCAAAATCCTCTGCCTCTGGTGTGCGGGTTCAAGTCCCGCTCTGGGCACCATACATTAAAAATCAAAAATAAGGAACCTTCCTTTAAAAAACAATCAAGACGAAAAATATAAAAAGTTACGTACGAAGAACTACAACTCCAAGCCATAAAAGATAGCATCCCAAAAAATTGGGTATGTTTTTATATCCTTACATATGTCATCTATGGATGTAATCAAACTCGATAGAACAAAACATTGGATGGATTTTGTAAATCCCTCAGTAGATGAAGTTGAGGAGATTATGGAAAAATATGATTTCCACTCGCTCGATCGAGATGCTATCTTGGAAGAAAATCAATATGCTCGTATCGATACGTATGATAATTACCTCTTTATCGTACTTCATTTTCCGAAATTTGAACAACGAACGAAACGCTATATTCATAATGAGTTTAATATATTTATCTCGAAGAATTATCTCCTCACCTTTCGTTACTTCAATACATCAGCAGTAAATAAGCTCAAGGAGAAAAACGAAGATATTAATGCTGCAAAAAAAGAAATGGAGGAAGAAGATATGCAATTTAATACGGGTATCATCCTCTACGAACTCATTGATAATCTCCTCTTGAAGGTTATGAAAATGCTAGAGTACTTTGGGAAAGAGCTTCGAAGCCTTGAATCTGATCTCCTTGATATTGATAGTGGAAAACTCATTGAGGAGATAATGATTAAGAAACGAAATATCATTACTCTCAAACATATGATAAAACCACAGATTGCGGTATTAAAATTGATTGAAATACGGATGAACGAACTCTTTAATGGAGAAGTGGAACTCTACTTCGAAAATCTCGAAGATAAGCTCGATAAGATTTATTCTGATATCCAACTCCTTCAAGAAAATATTGATTCCATGGAAGATACACTCAAAAGTGTTTTTGAATTTAAGACGAATACTACCATTAAATACCTGACAGTATTCTCAGCATTTATGCTTCCACTCACGTTGGTAACCAGCTTCTTCTGAATGAATATAGAGCAGGCAACTTTCCATAACACCCTTATTACCTGGTCTATTATTGGAACTATATTTACCCTTGCTATCTCAGTCTACTTTCTCATGCGTTGAAAAAAAATCTAAATCTATGCTACACTTCCTTCGATATACATTCATTCCTACTGCACTTGCTATTCTCTTTCTCCGTACAACACTCTATGCTCCGAGCCTTGTGTCGGAGGTTTCAAATATTCCACTCACAGCACCCAACGATCCATATGCTATATGTACCGACATAGGATATACCTCTCTGAAAAATCAAA
Source organism: Candidatus Altimarinota bacterium (assembly GCA_008015855.1). Taxonomy (GTDB): domain Bacteria; phylum Patescibacteriota; class Gracilibacteria; order BD1-5; family UBA2023; genus SSGK01. Next base: position 11,947 of record SSGK01000060.1, read on the forward strand.
CCGGAAGTTATTTTACCACTCTCCCCTTTTCACCAGAAGAATTAGCAGATGATCATATTTGGAAATTTGTTGGTCCTGAATTAGGACTCAATAATACGCAATATATACCAACTGATCTCGTTCCAATAAAAAATCAATATATTGAACAGAGGGGTCGTGTAAGTAAGCTTCGAAAAGAAGCAGCTGAAGCACTCTGGAAAATGGCTGAAGCATTTTATACTGAGTTTAATACCGGATTTATTGTAGTGAGTGGTTATAGAAGTTATGACTATCAACAGAGGCTCGTTGATCTAGGATGTTCATCAAACCTCTGTGCACCTCCTGGACACAGCGAACATCAACTCTGACTCGCTATTGATATTCTCGAAGCATCAACCAAAGAGGAATACGATCGAAATCCCACCTATACAAAATATTATAATTGGATGAAAAAGAACGCACACCTCTATTGATTTCATCAAAGCTATCAGCGGTGAGCGAGTGGTGATGGATATGATATAGAACCATGGCATTGGCGATACCTTTGAACGGATCTTGCAACAGAACTCATAAGACTCAATTGGTCATTTACTGAATATAGCACTCTTCAAAATCTCGTAAATCAAGACTCAACTTCCACTATTCAATAATAAAAAATATCCCTTATAAGGGATATTTTTTATTAAACTATTCACTTTATACGAATATTTTCTGGAGAATAAGAAATATAATTGCAGAGAGTACAACAGTTACAGGAAGTGTTAATACCCATGCCATAAGAATGCTTTTAATAGTACCTCCCTGTAATCATCATTTCCCATGTTCATATGAAATCGTTCCTGCGATTCCAGATGAAAGAATATGGGTCGTAGAAACTGGAAGTCCAAGTTTTGATGCAGAACTAATAGTAAGAGCGGTAATTAATGCTCATGTTGTTGCCTGAGCATAATTGAGCTTTTCCTTTCCAATCTTTTCACCAATTGTTACCACAATACGTTTCCATCCAATCATGGTACCAAGACCGAGTGAGATAGAAATCATGGCAATAACCCACCAAGGAGCATAATCAATGGTATTTGATATATTAGCAATTTGTGGAGAAACACTTGCAATATCAGCAGGAGCTGAAGTAAGAGATCCGTCAGCTTGTGCACGAGGAATAAGTGCTAGCTGTTTTTCATTCATTACCTTATAATCTTTTTGAATTTTTAGAATATGTTTTCGTGCCTCGATTCGTTCTTTATTTGAAAGCTCGTCTTTTGTAAGAAGTGTTCCAAGTTGTCATACATGATCACGTGCTTCACCAAATGTTACTCTATCTTCTGGAGCTAACTTTGTTTCATCCACATTTGCAAACACTGATTCAACGTGACTCACATCGCCCCGAAGTGATTTGACATCAATTTGTGGATTCATCGCAAATATTGCTGGAAGAAGGCTAATTAAAATAAGCATAGCGAGTCCAACTCATTTTTGACCATCATTACTTCCATGTGCGTAACTTACGAATGCGGAAGTTCCAATAAGGAGGTATCGAATCCATGATTTTGGTTCACGATTAAAGAGCCAACCTGGTCTCTTAAAAAATTCTGGACGAGAAACAATTTTATGAAGGATACCCATACATATAAATGCAAGTCAAAAACCAATAAGTGGAGAAAGAAGGAGTGATTTAAAAACCTCTTCTGCTTTCTTCCAATTTGGAATAACACTTGGATCAAGATACCACATAGCAATACTCACACCAAGAATAGAACCAATAAGTGTATGCGAACTGGAAGCTGGGATACCAAGATACCATGTTCAGAAATTCCAGATAATCGCTGAGATAAGAAGTGAAAGTACAATACACACCCCAAATGCCACTGGTTGATCTGCAATCATATCAAGTGGAAGAAGATGGATAATCCCCATGGCTACTCAAATTCCTCAAAGAACTACTCACAAGAAGTTCATAACAGCAGCTAAAAGTACTGATTTTCTTGGAGTCAGTGAATTTGTGTAAATAACGGGTGCTACCGCATTTGCTGTATCGTGAAAGCCATTAATAAATTCAAATGCGCAAACGAGTAATAAACAAAAGAAGAGAAGGAGAAGAACTCCGATGTCAATTCAAAACATAAAAAAAAGATAGAAGCTATGGGTACCATATTCCTATCTTAGCAGAATTCCTATTTCTTTGTCAAAATAATAGACTATAAAAAACTTTTTTGTTGCTTTGCTTGCACTTTGCTCTTCATAGCCTGTTCAAGAACATGTCCAACAAGAAAACACTTTTCTTCTCCGAGAGTTGGACCAAGAATCTGGAGTCCAACTGGTAATTCATTTTCTCCACCATCTTCTGGAAGAGCATACCCAACTGGAACCGTAAGACCTGGAAGTCATGCGAGTGATCCATTTACGGTAAAAATATCAGAAAGATACATCTTAAGAGGGTCATCTGTTTTTTCACCAATCTTCCATGCAACCGAAGGAGCTGTTGGGGTAACAATAACATCAACACTTTCAAATGCTTTTTTAAAATCATCGCGAATAAGCTCACGAACCCCCGTTGCTTTCTTATAGTAAGCATCATAGAAACCACTCGAAAGTACAAAAGAACCCAACATAATACGTCGCTGCGCTTCTTTTCCAAATCCACCTGTACGGTTCTTTGTAATATCTGAACCAACCCCTTCAATATGACCAAAACGAATGCCATCGTATCGTGCAAGATTCGTTGAAACCTCTGCTGGCATTACAATATAGTATACAGCAAGTCCATATTCGGTATGAGGGAGGCTTACCTCAATAATCTCCGCACCAAGAGAGCGAAGTGCATCAATTGATGCATCAATCTCCTTTCGCACTCCTGCCTCAATTCCATCAATGAAATATTCCTTTGGAATTCCAATACGAACTCATGTGAGATCCGTTCGATTCCATATTGAAGGATCAATGGTTACTGGATGATCAAGTGAAGTGGCATCATGAGCATCTTTTCATGCCATAGTCTCATATAACCATGCTGCGTCTTCTACGGTACGGGTAAAGGTCCCAGGAGTATCCAATGAGCTTGCCATCGCAATAACCCCAAAACGACTATTTCGACCATATGTCGGCTTAAATCCAACCACTCCACACATACTAGCAGGTTGACGAATCGATCCTCCAGTGTCAGTTCCAAGTGCAGCAGGAACAAGTCATGCAGCAACAGCCGCAGCTGAACCAGATGAAGATCCACCAGGTATCCTTGAGATATCCCACGGATTTTTTGTGATGCGAAGCGCACTATTTTCACCACTTCACCCCATAGCGTACTCATCAAGATTCAATTTTCCGATACTCACCATTCCTGCTTGTTTTAAGCGTTCTGTTACGGTTGATTCATAGGGTGGGACAAAATTCTCAAGCATATGAGAACTTGCTGTTGTAGAAATTCCCTTCTCACAAAAAACATCTTTCACACCAATTGGCAAACCACAAAAAGGTCATTCATGAGAAAAATCGGGAGTCTCATTTACAGAATTAAATGCCTCAAGAGTTCCATTGTACTGTTGAATGCGATTGAAAAAATGACGATACACTTCATCTTTTGAAAGTGTACCAGATTGGATAGCGGATGCTAATTCTTTCAGAGAAAGTCCTGAGATTTCCATATTGTATGCTAAAAAATACTATTTTCAGAAGGAGTATATAAAAAAGTGTTTGAAAAACAAATTTTGACAAGAGAAATATATGTATATAAATGGTGTATTATTATGTATTCACTATGGAAAAAGAAATATTTTGAGTTCCCTTTCGTGGAGTCTCAGGAAAAACAGTAGAAGACTACTTTCTTGAATCAAATAAATGAAAAGAGGGCTCTTCTGTTTTGGAAGCTATCTGGAACCTCCCCTCTCTCGTTTATATTCGTCATCGTTTGGAGGAAATCTTTCTTCAGAATGATGGAATATTCGTTCCCCCTGAAAAATCATCACCTATAATAACACAGAATAAAAAAGCCTTGCTGCCGAAAAATGCCATTCCAACTCAGTGAAGAACATGAATTCGATGAAATATCTCATGACACGATGGAGTCCGCTTAAAAGAACGAAAAAATCCTGAGAGACAAAGACCAGATAATGGGAAATAGTATTTGCTTTTTTCCTATATTTTCATACTATACTCTACGTACTATATAAGCACGGAAATCCCACACTCTCGTGCATTTTTTTCGCCCAATTCTCTGGGTTTTTGTATTTTATTCATATTTTTCTCAACTTAAAAATTATGGAACTTATTCAAAAGGTTCGTGGAATGCAGGACATCTTTGGTGAATATCAGCGCTATTTTACGTTTCTTAAGAAAGTAGCACGTCACGAATTTCGAAAAAATGGTTTTACCCGTATTACCACTCCTATTCTCGAGCACAAAGAACTTATTCTCCATACATCAGGTGAATCTTCTGATATTGTAAATAAGGAATTATACGATGTAATTGATAAAAAAGGTCGTGAACTCGTTCTTAAGCCAGAATCCACACCAGGTGTTATGCGCGCATATCTTGAAAATTTTCTTGCTGAACCACAACCAGTCTATCTTTACTATATCGAACCACATTTTCGATATGATCGTCCTCAGAAAGGGCGATATCGTCAATTTCATCAGGTTGGTGCTGAAATTATAGGAGAACAGGATCCTATTCTTGATGCGAAGATGATTCATATCATGGCATCTATTCTCGATGGAATTGGACTCGGTGGTAAATATAAAATTAAGATCAACTCTCTTGGGGTTCAAAAAGAACGAGAAAAATATATTCTCGAGCTTCAGAGCTTCTTCGAAAATAAGAAACACCTCCTCGATGAGGTAGATCTTGCTCGACTTGAAAAAAATCCCCTTCGTCTTCTTGATTCAAAAAATGAAGATGTTCGCGAGCTTCTCAAGGTAGCACCAAAAATGACAGATTTTCTTAAGAAAGACTCACTTGATTTCTACAATCAGGTAAAAGAATATCTCAATATACTCGGAGTGGCATACGAAGAAGATCATACTCTGGTTCGTTGACTCGACTATTATTCACACACGGTTTGGGAATTTGTAGATGGATCAGGACGCACGCAGGATGCATTTGGTGGAGGAGGTCGTTATGACGGACTCTCAAAATCAATTGGATGGAAGGATGCCGTTCCTGCGGTTGGTTTTGCTTTTGGCGCAGAAAGACTTATTGAAGCTATGATGGAATCAGGAGTGCACATCCGAAATAAGGATGCGATTCAACTCTTCTTTATACAACTCTGAGATGATGCAAAGAAGCTTGCACTCCCTCTCGATATAGAGGCACGAGCACGTGGACTCAATTCACTTCTCTCACTTGGAACACCTTCCATTAAAACACAATTAAAGAAAGCAAACAGGGTAAATGCTCAATATGTTGCGGTCATTGGGATTATGGAGGCAAAGAAGTGAGTATGTCAATTCAAGGATATGGAGAAAGGCACACAAGAAGAAGTTCCACTCAATCAACTGATCGATAAAGTTATTGGAATTATTGGAGAAGAAAAGCTTGATTTCTATCATCCTTCAAAAGACTTTATTATGGATATAAAGCCAGAAATTCATCTCTCACATCAAGAATTAGAATAACCACTTATCCGTCCATTTCGGGCGGATTTTTCTTAATCTCACTAACGTAACATATTTTCTATGAATCTTCCAAAACAACTCATTGCTCGCATTGAAAAAATATATAACGATACTGCAACGAACATATTAGATGGTTTTTGAGTAGAGCGTATTGGCTCGCTCCGCATTAATACGCTTCGCTTTCCAGATCTCAAGGATCATGAAATCCCAAGCATCCTTGCTGAAGAATTTTCAGCAAAGAATATTGTACTCACCCCATTCAAGGACATTCCTCATGTTTTTACATTTGAGAAGGAAAATGAATATGCTCTCAAGGGAACGCGAGCATTTTATGATGGATTCATTTATCTCCAATGAATATCTAGTATGCTCCCTGTGGTATACTTATCTCCAGCGAAAAATACAAAAATCCTTGATGTATGTGCTGCTCC
>SSGK01000029.1 GCA_008015855.1 Candidatus Altimarinota bacterium
GTATTAAAGATGGCATAGATTCACATCCACGTGCTATGCAAATTCCTTCTATTACGGGAAGTGATATTGAATGAGTAAATGAACAAGACAAGCTTATTATCCTCACTTCGTATCTTCCATTTATCGGGATATTTGCGGCTCAGAATTATAAGCATGATTTTACTCGAGCGGGTGTTCGTATCGGAAGTACTCTTATGTTTGCCATTCTCCTTGCGAATACGATTTTTGTGACAAATTCTGTCATCCCATCACTTCTCGTGTTCATCTATATCATTATTATTGTTTTTGTCGGGGTATTTTTATTCCTTCAAAATAAGATGATCCATCTTCCATTCGTAGAAAATCTTCCTTCGATTCAAGATGTTGGGTATCACTTTCGTGCGATACTGCGTTATGGAAAAGATTTTGTATCGGTTATTTTTTGAAAGAGCAATACACGCCTGTATCGAGAATACTTTGAAGAAGTAAAAAAACGAGACATTATCGCCCTCGAAGATATCAGAAATCAAGCCGATGATGCGGCACTTTTTACGCGAGATTGGATTCTATTTGTCCCATTCCTCAATCTTATATACCTCCCTTCTCTTCTGAAAAAACGTTACCCATCATGGGCAACAGCGATTGGTCAGGGGTTGGTAATTACGGGATGAGTTATTTTCTTTTGGATGGTATTTGGCTTCTGAAATCAGTACCAGACATTCCTTCTCTTTCCTATTTTCCTTGGAATAGCCAATATTCAAGCGAATCGTTTTTACAAGATTCCATTTATCTATGATATTGTTCTCCTCTTTCATATCGTAACTTTTGGGATATTTACCAAAGAGAATAAGATCAAGAATTGGACTGAGAAAAAACGAGAAGAAAAATTCTCATACGAAGTAAGTCCGAATGACATAAAAAAAGAAGAATAAAAAAACTCCAATATATTGGAGTTTTTTTAAAGTCCCTCTTTACCGTTGTGGAACATATTTATATCCCTGTGTGCAGAATTGAAAGATATAATCTGTATATCTTTCAGGGTGAGCGTAAGTCCAAATGAATGGAGTCTTATCTATCTCGCCGACAGAGCAGTATGATTTGTAGAGAAAAATACTGGACAGATGCACGTGTGAAGAGAGAAGCTGAAACTATTATACATTTTTCGTAATTATTACAAGGAGAATCGCTTATTGACGATAAATAAAGCGTGTTCGTTATTTTTTTGAAGCATCTAGCAGAAGCGAAAAAGTCATGAAATATTTTCTTTCATTTTTCATGCAAAAAATACGTATTTTCCTCTTTCTAAAAGGAAAGTCCGTACAACTAATGTATACAAAAATGGTTTTTGTTGATATGAATAGATGTGAAGTATAAAATTCAAATTAATTGTATTGTAAGTAAATAACAACTGTTTTTTTAAGATAACTGTTATTGAGGTCTCTATAATCAAACCACAACATTACCTCCAATAAGAAATAAAAAAAACGCAATATATTGCGCCTTGAAATATGAAAAAATTCATTACGATATATCTGTCTTGCAAGTTGCATTAAAATATAACGTTCAATATTATGAAACGTGTCCTTGTTATTTTGATTTCTATTTTAAGCGTCATTGCGTGATCTATTCTTACGCCTGCACTTGCTGCAAATACAACTGTTGAGACAAATGCTGCTATTGCAGTAAAATGAGGTAACTCCGGATGAGGAGTTGTGCAACCGATGTGAATCAAGAGTTGGATTGTAAAGAAAGCAATGCAAGCAGTTGCATATGCTTTGCGGTATAGCTTGTCTTGAGTGAAGACATTCTTGAAGAGTATTGGTGCCACACAAGCTGAAATTAATATTGTTGCTTCTCAAGCAACATCAATTGCAAATGCTCTTGATAGAGTTGCGATATATTTTGACTATTATTCTGCAACAACAAAAACAATTATTATGCAACAACTCCAAGCACAATGATTTAGTTTCACTGTATCTTATTGGGTTGCTCAGATTGTTGATTTTGTAGCCTTCTAATTAACTATTTTCTATGAGTTGTATGATTTTTGAACATGACGAAAAGCTGAGAGCACTATGCTGAACTAAAGAAGGATTTCAGTTTGCAGCCTCTCTTTATTTAGTATTTCATCAAATATTTCTCTATCGTCTGAAGGACATTGAGCTAGATATCAACAAATATAAACAGTATCATCCACTTACGGATATATCAAATTTTGATGAAAGCTATCGTTTCACACTTTATACAGTGTATCAGAATATAATTTCAACTGTAGAAAATGATTGAGTACTCAAGGAGAATTTTCATATATTCAACTCGTATGAGAAAATTAGTTTTGAAGCATATTCAATTCTTATTCGAAAAAAAATTCCAGATTTTCAAGATAGTCAGTTTTTTCAAATACTTCAGAACCAAACATTCGAAGAAATCACAGCATTCGATATGCGTCTCATAGCTGACTTTGGACTCACTGAAGAGTGGGTGAACTGCATGAATAGATGAAAGCATTTATAATAGAACCCCTCCTTTGGAGGGGTTCTATTATTTTAAACATAAAAATTATTGCCTCTCTCCCCTTTTTTCCTATAATCCAGCCAACATTTTTCTTTCTCTATGGCTTTTACATTCTCTGCAATCAATCTTGGATGTTCGAAGAATCTCGTTGATCTCGAATTTGCAATCGGTGAAATACTCAAATATTCCGATAGAACACCCATCGAATACTACGATAACCCAGAAGATCCCGAAGTGGATCATGTGATTGTAAATACCTGTGGTTTCCTCTCATCCGCACGTGAGGAATCAGAAGAAACCCTTCGATACTATGATTCCCTTGGGAAAAAGTTGATTCTTATGGGATGTTACGTGAGTGTAAAGGATGATGCCTTTCTCGCTTCTCTCAAAAATCTTGTATCCGTTGTTCCATTTGTAAGCTATTCTATTATAGAAGAGCTCCTTTTTGGAAAGAAATCAAAATTGGATATGAGCGCTCTTGTGCGAGCAAAGGTAGCAGCAAAACAAGCAAAAGAAAAGAAACTTTCTGATTACTTGGCAAGTATTGGATGAAATCAACGCGGAAAACAGGCATTTGTATGGAAATGAGATGAGGTGCGCGCGTATATCCATGCTCCATTCGGATATGAGTATCTCAAGATTGCTGAATGATGTGATAATAGTTGTACATTTTGTATCATTCCACAGATTCGTGGAAAACAGACTTCCCGAAAAATGGAAGATATCATTAAAGAAGTTCACAGCATGCTTGCGAATGGAATCCGTGAAATCCAGATAATATCACAGGATACCACTCGATATGGAACGGATATCTATGACGAGGCTCGTTTATTTGATCTACTTGAACAGATTGATGCTATTCCGGGTGATTTTAAGGTACGACTCTACTATCTCTATCCAGATATTCTCACCCTTGATCACCTCAAGCGTCTTAAAAAACTCACAAAACTTCTCCCATATTTTGATATTCCTTTTCAGCATTCCAGTGAGAAAATCTTGAAGCTAATGGGTCGACACTATGATCGAGCACATATTGAATCATTCTTGGACTTTATACGCAGTGAGTTCCCAAATTCATTCATTCGTACGAGTTTTATTATTGGATTTCCATGAGAAACCAAGGAAGATTTTGATGATTTGATTGAATTCATTGAACGCTATCAATTTGAGTCCGTTGGTATTTTTCAATACCATGATGAGCCACTCGCTGCGAGTTCAAAACTCCCAAATAAGGTAGATGAATCCATTGCAAAAGAACGTATCCAAGCAATCACAGTGGTTCTCAATGAAGTATACAAAAAGCACTATGCTCTTGCTCAGAAAACTCCACAAACGGGGTATATTATGAATATTGAGGGAAAGAAAATTACCGTACGCCGAGAGATTCAGGCACCAGAAGTGGATGAATACGATGAGATTACTGAAAAACAGATTCAGTCAGGAGAGGAGCTCGATATCGGTGCACGTATAACCTATTCGCTCTAGTATGAATATCCTAATTACCGGAACATCATCTGGTATTGGTGAAGCACTTGCTCTCTACTTTTCGAATCAAGAGGATACCACTGTCACCTGAATAGAAAGAGTGGATCGAAAAAGTGGCTGGAATATTATTCCTTTTGATCTCTCATATATCAGCAAATTGGAAACTATTTTCCCATTACAGAGTACATATGATGTGATTATTCTGAATGCATGAGTGGGATATTTTGATACATTTGAGGAGATTAACTCCGAGAATAATACCGAAACAATTCATACGAATCTTCTCTCAAATATAGAGCTCCTTCGACTTCTCAAAAAGCACAATAATATCGCGGATCGAGCGATGATTATAACTCTCTGATCTCAGGCATCGAAACATTTTTATGTATGATGAGCGGTGTATCAGGCTTCAAAATGGTGACTCCGTGGTTTTATCGGATCACTCCGAAAAGAATGGAAACAGTATCGATTCTACCTGATTCATCCTCAGATTGTGGCAACTCGCTTTTTCCGAAACACAAAAGATGGAGTGATTCCATCGCATCTTCCACAGACAAAAAAAGAGGATATTACCGAGATAATTAATAACATCCTCCATTGAGTAAAAAAATATGATTGGGAAATTGATTGCTAGTATTGTGCCCGTTTGTGAGATATTTCTCGATAGGAGAGTCGGATATTCGTCCGATCTACATCGGTTAATCGCTTGTCCTGTTTGAGATTTTTATGTAAGTACTCTCGAAAATCATCTCAGAGAATCTGTATAACGCGTTCAATCCTATCATAGCTTCCGATGTGCTCATGTCATGAGCAGAAGGCTTCATAGAGGTGATTATAGAAATCATCCCGAAGCATGCTTTCTCATTTTGTTTTGTATGGCGTGAGTTCCTGTACCTGCCCAGCAACAGATACAAGAAATTCGGGATTTTTCTCTTGGGAATAACGCATCCAGGCAAAATAGCCCATAGATTCAATAACTTCCTTCTTTTGAGGATATGCTTTTTCGATCGAATCAATGCGAGGAAGTATATTTTCTTTTTCTTCTGGAGAGAGTCATCCACGAATGTATAGGGTCGTAAGCGAACGAAGTTCCTTGAGATACTGTGGATAGAGCGAATCAAGAAGTTCTTTATAAAGTGCTTGACTTGAATCTCGTGCTTTTTTTGTCGGAACAAATTCGCGACATTCGTATTCCATTCATGAGTTCGGTTCTCTTATTGTTTCTTTTGTACAGTCCATGGGAATATAATAAAATACGCATATATTATATATAATATATGCGTATTGTCAATCTATGTATCCAGGTGCTTTGTGTGATTATGTTTTCGTCCATACACCAACTTCCACCAGCGTTTTCCGACACCAACTCAGGCAATTCAGACGAAGAGGAAGAGGGTGGCATATGCCTCTATCGAGAGCGTGATATCTGTAAAGACGAGAACATTTACGAGTTTATATCGGACAACCAATGAGATGATTGAGAGATAGAGAAGGAGTCCCACTATTTCAAGAAGGAGAACAACGAGAATGATGTAGAGAATTTTTTTCATAGGAAGAATTAACTTCAAAAGTATACCCTAACTTTATAAAAAAAACAAACTATTATCTCCGAAGGAGTTTTTCTCGTTCTTTGTAATCAGGAAACACCTGTTCTACCAGATTCCAAAATTGTGAAGAGTGATTTTTGATACGTGTATGTGCTAATTCATGAATAATCACATAATCGATTGCTTCAAGAGGATATTGTATGAGCCTATATGAGAAGTTGAGAGAATTCCTGTAATTGCACGATCCCCAACGACTCTTTGCCTTCGTTATAGATACAGTGGTATATGCTGGAAAATTATATTGTTCTGCGAGTTTTTTTACTCGTTCTAGAATATATTCTTTGGCAAGTTTTATGAGGTGTTTTTCAATATTTGAGGCTGTTATTTCTTTGAGATATGCCTTTTTATTCTCTGTATCCATATGAAAAATCTCTCCAAGAACACAATGATATGCTTCTCAGAGGTAATAGAGGATATCTTCTTCTTTTCAGATTGTTTTTTTCGATTGGAGTTCACTTTTCTTCTTCATCCAAGATTCTTTTGTCTGAACCCATTCATGTATTTTTTTCTCTGATAGATACTTTGGAGCGCGTACTAAAAATGTTCCATCAGATTTCATCTGAAGAGAAATAGAGCGTCGAGCAGATTGAATGAGGGTGTAAGAAATATTCATATTGCTATCATATAAAAAATCAATAAAAAAGGAATCCATTTTTGCTTCCATAAAAATTCTCTGATATAATCGACGTATGAAATGAATAAATTCCACATCGAGAGAATCTCTTCACCATCTATGAGCTGCAGAGATTCAAGTACAAAATTCACATAATGCCCTTCTGTGAACCATAACTCATGATCCCCGTCAAAAGGATATTCGTGAAAAGATTCGAGTTGCTCCGGGAAATTCCACGGAGACTCTTTTGTGAGCATGTGGATTTCAAAAAATCGATGACATGTATCCTGATTTTTCCGGAAAATCGGTGATTGATATCGGAGGTGGTTTTGGATGAATCGCTCCTCTTTTGTCGAATTCAGCAAAAGAAATTACTGTGGCTGATCCAGTATTTCGGGAAGCAGATATTGATACTCTCTATGAAGATGACATCTGAAAGGTGGAACGTCAGTTCCAAATGTTTTCGGAACCTCCTTCTCCCAACCTAACGCCTGAGATATTACGACTTAGAGAGAAGAATCTGCAAGAGAAAAAGAGGCTCTATAATGAGCTCCTTTGGTGGAGGAATTACGAACCAAATGGAGAACATATGCATATCAAGAGAAATCCATCATATGGCGAGAATCTCATCTGAATCGAATCAGATTCACAGGATTTTGCATTTGTAAATTATGTTATTACAAAAGAAACAGTAAATCCAAAAGTATTCCTTCAGGAAGCTGCAAGGGTATTGAAGAAATGAGGAAAACTTATCCTACGAGACTATCACATGTCCGATACAATTATACGCCTCATTCGAGAAAGCTTTATCATGGAAGAAGAAGATATCTTACAGGATGAAAATACCGTATTTCTTGCGGTAGCTACAAAAAAATAGCGAATTTGAGTTTCTGAGAGAAGTAGATATACTTCATGAAAAGTTTTTCTATTCCTATGCTTACACCCGTACTAAAAAAATATATCAAGTCCCTCCATGACAAAAGAAATCGCCTGGAAGAATGACGATTTCTTGTTGAGTGATGAAAGCCCCTTGTTGAACTCCTTCAATCGAATCACACTATCGAGTATTTATTTGTCACGGAGTGATTTCAAGATGAACATCATGAACTACTTAAGAGGAGAGAATTTAGTGTTGTTTCACAGGCAGAAATAGAGAAAGCAGGGACACTTCAGTCAAATAATGCTTGAATTGCTATTCTCAATATGTTTGATGATGAGAATGATACCCTCTGAGATATCGTTCTTGTTCTTGATGGGATAAATGATCCAGGGAATCTCGGGACGATTATGCGAATCGCAGATTGGTACGGAATCACAACGATTATTGCCTCAAAAGATACGGTTGATTGCTATAATCCAAAGGTAATTATGGCAAGTATGGGATCATACCTTAGAACCCGCATCCAGTATACGGATATAGAAAAATTCCTTCTCTCTCAAAAAGAATGAATCATTTTTGGGGCGTATCTTGGAGGAGAAAATATCCACACCCTCTCTTCGGATTCTTTCTGAGAAAAAACCTTTCTTGTCATCGGAAGTGAGGCACATGGAATCCGCGATGGAATTGCATCTGCTATTCAGCGAAAGATAACAATCCCTGGATTTTGAAATGCCGAATCACTCAATGCGTGAGTTGCAACAGCAGTGATACTCGATAATTTTAGACGACTTATTTCTCTGAAATAGAATCTACAATCCCAAGGGCTACCAATCGAAATGTTTTTGATCGAGGATTTCTCTCAAAGAAAGAAACAATATCACCCCCGTCTTCGTATTGAAAATGTGGAGGAATATCATAACTTCCAAATTTTCCATGAAGGAGTTGCCCATTTACCATTCGTGGAAAGTGCTTTATGCATCGACTGAGCTCTTCAAATGAAGCTCCTGGAGTAATATTTCTTACGGGTACATGATTATTTACTTCTGCTCGATAGATAGATATATCGGTCATACATGAAAAAAATGAGAAAATAAAAAAACCTCCAAATTCTTTTGGAGGTTTTCAAACATAAATCATCTTTTCTTATGCTCAAATACCCCCAGATACTGGAAGGACTACGAGGACAAGAATGAGTGATGATAATCTGTTCATATGGTTACTATATTGATGTATAATCTTTTGTCAAAAAAAGCGGAGGGTTTCCCCTCCGCATACTCCAACATCCTTACCGGAAATTGGATTTAAGGCGTGCCGCACGAATGAAGAGGAGAAAGCGGATAACCACCCACCCAATATCAAATTCGTACCATTTGCGACTGAATTTTGGAGATGTTGGGAATGCATGATGATTTCCATGCAATTCCTCTCCACCAATCCAAAACCCTATCGGTAAAATGTTAGCACTCCTGCGAACATTGCGAAATGTTTCATCCTGCCGTCCGCCAAATTCCGCTGGAACCCGATCTCCATCCTGCCAATTTTGGTAGAGTATTTTCATACCTGCAAAACTGGCAGAAGCCCAGTGTCCAATGCCATTGATAATTCCTGCTGCATGAACAGGAATCCAGAAGATATTGATGATCCAAAGGAGGATACCGATACCTCCAAATAACACTCCATATACCATCAACAAGAGGATGATTCCTAAAAGTGGATTCGGCGTATAGAGAGTTCGCTCTATCCAATCAGCTGGAGAACCAGAACCGTATTTTTCAACGGTTTCATGATTCTTTGCTTCATCGCGGTAGTACTTCACGCCGAAGAACAGAATATTCCAGAGACCTTTTTGCACAGGGCTATGAGGATCTTCTGGCCCTTCCACTTTTGCATGATGCTTCCGATGGATTGCTACCCATTCTTTTGTATTCATTCCGGTTGTGAGCCATAGCCAGAAACGGAAGAAATGAGAGACAATGGGATGGAGTTCTAAAGCTCTATGAGCCATGGTTCTATGGAGGTAGATTGTTACCCCCATAATAGTTGCTTGAGTCGTGAAAATCATGACCAAGAAGAACTCTCCGAGGGTTAAATCAAATACAGTGTGCATGATGCACCTCCTTGTAAAAAGATTGAAAAAACATCATCCACCTCTACGATTCTTGAGAGATAGATGTGTAATTATTATGAAAAAGTGTCTCATAAAGTCAAAAAAGTTTCATTATCAACCTTCTCAACTTTGACATGTAATGTATTTTCTGTATAAACACATTCATGTATAATTCATTTCAATCAGGATATTGTGTTGGCATAACCCTTCACAATAACGAACATCCTCATATAGATCAACTCGAATGAGATGGTATTATTCAGTTCTCAAAAGAATGATGATATAATACTGCAACACTCAATGGGGCTTTTGAATGTAGAAGAAATGGAATTCTTCTTGTAACAGAATCTCTACGATTTCGTATTGGTGAAATCATTCCCTCTGAAAGAAGCCTTCAAAGTCTCCTTATGTGTTCGCAAGTAGAAATAGCGCAACCAAAAGGATGGCAACTTTTATCACAGCGACTTCACCTTCTCTCTCATTTTGAGATATGACTTTCTTCGGATGATGTAAAGCGGTTTCTTGATATCATGAAAAAATGAAGACTGGATGCAAAGGATATGGAGATTATAGATATGGCTCAAGAAAAATCAAAGATACATCTGAGAGAAATAAAAGAGCGTGTATTGGGCGATAAAAATAGAATCTTAGGAGTATGATGAGATTTAACTCTGTTTTAAGTAAAAAAGGCCTCTCAACGGAGAGGCTTTTTATGAATAATAAAAGCCCGTATTGCTACGGACTTCTAAAATCTTATACAGTTGATGATTTTATCTAAGTTTTTTTCAAAACACCCAAGCAATGAATTTTTGGAATCATATTGGAGTATACATGTCATCATTCCTCCATCCAAAAAGCGGGATAAGGCTTATAATTGGCCTCCCTTTGAATTCCATTTTTCGTATATCTATTGCAGTTAAATTCATCCATTCCTCAAAGGTTTTAGTTTTCAAGAATTCTAATGCCTGTTCTCTGGTAAGGATTTCAAGTTCTCTTCAAAACACCCAAGCAATGAATTCCTGGAATCATAATTGAGAATATATGTCCATGTTATTTGGATTATCCCATCCAGAAATCTTGGCAAGTTCCCGAACTGTCCTCTCTTTAAATCTAATTCCCCATCGTATATCCTTCTCACTTGATCTCATCCATTCCTCAAAGGTTTTAGTTTTGAAGAATTCTAATACTTGTTCTTTGGTAAGAGTTTCTCATTCTACCTCAAACATCCAAACAAGGAATTCTTGGAATCATGATGCAGAGGATAATCGTACTTTATTTGGGTTGTCCCATCCAGAAAGTTTGATAAGACTGGTAATTTTCTTCCCTTCGAATTCAATTTTCCTTATATCTTCTTTCGTTAGTTTCATCCAATCCTCAAAAGTTTTAGTTTTGAAGAATTCTATTACTCGTTCTTTGGTAAGGGTTTCAAGTTCTCTTCAAAACACCCAAGCAATGAATTCTTGGAATCATAATTGAGAATATATGTTCGTGTTATTTGGGTTATCCCATCCAGAAAGTATGACAAGGCTACGAATTTTCTTCCCTTTAAATTCAATTTTCCCCATATCACTTTGACCTAATCTCATCCATTCTTCAAAAGTTTTGGATTTGAAGAATTCGAGGATTTCTTCTTGAGATATTACATTCCCATACTCATCCAAATCTCCATAAAGATCTTTTAGGTATCATACATCAAACTCTCATGAGTCTATGAAGTGTGTAATTCCTGATATTTTTGTTGTTTTCTTTGGGGGCTTTTCATCTCAATCATCTCATCATTCACTTCATTCTCACTCACCAAACCCCCCTCCAACAGACGAGATATTCCAAAATTTCGGTTCTATAACATAGGCATAATTTTTCGGGAGTGTTCCGTTTGCCTCGTTGGTTTCTTGATCTTTTTCGTAATCAAATGTTCGGAGAACTCTTCCAACTCATTGGATATACTTGGCTTCGCTCAGAATCGGTGCGAAATTGAGAGCACATCGGAGCGTTGGTACATCCCATCATTCAGATACTTTTGTAACCGTCAGAACTACGTCGATTTCATTGGCTTCGAGCATCCTTTTCGCTTCATCCTCATTCACTCAGGCATCATATTTCCCATTAGATGAAGTAACTCGAATAGCTCGGAGTCATCGCTCTTCGAGGTATTTTTTCATGAATTCTGCATGCTCTATATCTCGACAGAATCCAACACCTGGGAGATATCCATAATTTTCCTGCTTCAATTCGAGGTATTTATTTGCGATTTCGATGTAAGTGAATTCCCTCTTTTCATTCATGAATTTCGTGGCAAATTGATTCAAGATTCTCTCTCCAAGATTCTGATCCCCTATGTCTATAAAAGCTTCAGATACTTGAATAAACTGGGGCATATGGAGGACTCATTCCTCTACGAGATCTTGGATACGAAGTCCGAATATCTCTTCATACGTATCTCGTACACTCTTATCGAGAAGATTCGGAGTTGCTGTAAAAAGAAGTTCAAGTTTTTCGTTTGAAGAAAGTACATCGGTTTCAAGAAGATCCTTATCTTGCTCTATAAGCACTTCTGTATCTACTTCATCATATGAATGCATCTCATCGAGTGCTTCCTGGGTCTTATCTCCGAGTGATCGATGGGCTTCATCTCTAATAACTACTTTGACTATACCTGAAAAATCTTGAAAGAGCTTTTTATCTTCTTTGAGACGAACAAAAGACTGATACGTTATAATAATGATGGGGTTCGTAATTTTTTTTTCTCATATGGTTTGAAGTGTTTTCATTACGTCCTGTATAACCGTTCCATTTTCTCAGATATTGAATACATTTTCTCACTCAAAATATTCACTTGTTTGTCATTTGAGATTGATTTTCGGAACGAGAATAACTGTTGGAAGCATGAGTGAGTCAATAATCTTCGTAAAAAGTCTTGTCTTTCCTGCTCCTGTTGGAAGCTTAATAAGTCACCTGGTTTTTCAGGAGATAATAAACTCTATAATCGACACTATACTTGCAATCTGTGATTTTCTTAAGCTATTATTTTTATTCTTAAGAACATCTATCAATTGAGAAATGATGAGTTGGAGATTGTATGCTAGTGTTGGATTAAGCTTTTCAGGTTGATTAATAATACATGAGATAGCATCTTCAAATTTTTCTATAAGACGTTTTATTTCATGAATATCCTGTATATCTATATCTGATTCAAGATGTTTCATTTGCTCATATATATCTTTTGTATTGAATTGCATAAAATGTACTATAGAAATATTTTACATATTATACACTATATATAGTTTTTTACAAAAAAGTGCATAAAAGAATATTTATTCAAGAAGAAGATAGTATAAAAATAAAATAACTCCAATTTTTTTTATTTATTTTATTTTTTGTTAAGTATACTTGATTATTTCAGATGTTAAGTCATTTACAAATGAAATCATGGTGGCGAGGAGTGGAATTGAACCACCGACACACGGCTTTTCAGGCCGCTGCTCTACCACTGAGCTACCCCGCCAGGAGTGTGGGAGCATATTATGGAAGTTGATTCGAAAGTCAAAATTTTTTTTGAATTACTCGTATGTTTCATCGAATTCACGGGAAGTTGAGAGTCAGAATTTCTCTCTCAAAAAGGATTCATATGTCCACATATCCTCAAAGTCTTCATCATCTTCGTGATCAAATCCGATAATATGAAGGAGTGAGTGAATAAGGAGTATTGCAAATTCATCCTCCCGGGAGTGTCCGTATTTTTCTGCTTGTGCTGTCACTTTTGACTCGGAGAAGATGAGTTCTCCAGCAATATCAGTCTCTGCTATCTCCTCAAAATCCTCATAATAATGGAATGAGAGAACATCCGTGTTAGAATCAATTCCGCGATGTTCTCTGTTGAGAGTCTGTACTTCGTCATCAGGAAGAAATGCGATATGAACAATCCCCTTTTGAGTATCGGGAAC
>SSGK01000034.1 GCA_008015855.1 Candidatus Altimarinota bacterium
ATGTTATTATGGGATCAAAGGCGGCTCAAGCAAAGACTCCAAGACTAGAACGTGAACTCGTTGTTATCCCACGAAGTATCGATGAATTTGACGAGAATGTATCCATGACACTCTATGGAAATAAAATAGCCTATATCGATTTCACTCATCAATCTTCGATTATTATCGAAAATCCTATGATTGCAGAATTTCAAAAAAAGCTTTTTAAACTTACGTATAAATACCTCAAAAAATAACCCCTCTAGAAGAGGGATTATTTTTTTCTATGCCAAGTAAGTATGGAAGACGAGAGTGCTCCAATCGTTCTAACTAATACAGCATGAGCAATTGGATTCGGAGCATCCCAAGATAATTTTCTTTGTTCAACCCATCCAGTTATCATATTATTCTGATCCTTTTTTGGAACTCGATCTCGTTTTTCAAATGTTTCTTGTCACTGTAACACTTGTTCGTATAACCGATGAACATTTCAGATAAAATCAGCCAATGTATCTGAAACGAATATTCTCTCGCATCAATCAGATGATAATGAGGAAAATGTGGATATTTCTCTTCGTTCTGTATCTGAAAAATAATTCATAACCTCTCATCGCAAACGGAAACGCCTATTATATTCTTCTTGTTTTCGTTCTATGAGTGATATTGGCAATGAATTAAGTCCGAGAAGAATATTTAAATCTTCATGAATTGGATCTGGTTTTATTTCTATCATAATTGTATGTGTAATAATAAAGTATAAATACGAATAAATTATAATTTGTCAATTACTTATTAATAGAATCATATGTTTTTCTATTTTAAAATCTCAGGAGATATCTCCTGAGATTTTTATACTACCACATTCTGGCGTTCCATACCTTCTACTCCGAAGGTTTTTTTAAAGAGTTCCACACGCTCGGTTGATCCCATAGCTTTATTTGGATTATCAGAAAGTTTTACACAAGAAACCCATATTCCATCACTTCTTTGCACTGCATCTGGCTTTACAACCACTGAGAATGAACCGAATGGACCGTAATTTTCTTTTTCGCGAGGAAATAATCACTTGGTATTATTCGTCAATCCTGTTCCCCATCCGTACGTCAACTTCCCTACCATTCCAGAGCACTTTTCTGTAATATCACGTATCGAACCAGCATCGAGTCCATCACTCGGGATTCCCATCTTTTTCATAGGATCTTGTCCATTTGCGAGGAGAAAATCAACATATTCCGGAATTGCAATAATCGGATCCTTGGAGTCAAATCGAGTACCAACATGTCATTCAATAATATCACGCGGTGCATTTTTATAATAGAAACTTGTTCCATAGGTATCAGGAAGAAGGATAGCAAGCTCAGGAAAATGACTCATCCACTGTCGATCCACGTCATACATCGTAGAAATGATATCTTCTGGAGTATCCTTGAGTGCAGTTGGAATCATGCGGAGCTCATGAGCATTCGTACCACGAGGATTATTCTGTCAGAACTCACGAGCGAGCATTACATTCGAAGTTCCAGTACATTGACCAGGGAGTTCATTCTGGAGAATCTCGAGCACCTGACGATGAATATCCGTACTCGCTGCACGACGAGTTCCAAACTCAGAAAATGTAATCCGTGGATCCGCTTTTATAGCGTCAATATCAGTATAAAGTCGCCCCATAAGCCCCGTCATGATACGATTCCATTCAGAAGGAGTGATCTTGGCTTTTTTTGCATAATTATAGAGGTAGAGGCTATTTACAATCTTCAAAGCCCCAATTTCCCACATCATAGAAGTCGCCCAATTTCCCTCAAATGAAAGATTATAACCACTCATCCCATCAGACTCAAGAAGATAATCAGGAAGTCGAAAGGTTTCAAGAAATTTGAGCGTCTCCTCTCGAAGAAGAGGACGTCCAGAAAGTGATGTCATACCACGAAGATACGAAATATCTGCGGGTGAAACTCCTGGAATGGATTTCATAGCTTCAAGTTGAGCGCGGAACTCTGCCTCAGGAATAACATTCCCGAGTTTTACATCTTGATTTCGTACCTTCATCTTCCATCTCACATTCAGATTCGCATATTCTGGACGTGCGAGTATAAAATCAAGCATGAGAAACTTATAGACATCATTGTTGAGAAGGCTTTGCACCTCTGCCTCATCACGAGCAGGAGCGAAAGAATTTTGAAGTGTGTATGGAAGATTAGTACGCATAGTTTGAATGGTTATGAAGTGTAATATTTACGTTTATTTATGAGGAAATTTTTACTCACATTTCTGCAAGTTCACGGAGTTTATCTTCTCCGCTCGGAAGACCTGGGACATTCACCGCGGCAATGCCTGACTGGAGAACTTCTACATCAAATCAAAGATTTTTTGCATCACGAGCCGTTGCAAACACACAGAAATCAGTAGCAAGTCAAACAATACGAAGAATCTGGATATTTGCTGATCGGAGAATTTGTTCGAGAGACTGAGCTCCGGATGCTACCTCAAATCCTATTTTTTCATCTCATACCAAGTCTGTTACCCCTTCAAATCCAGAATATCCATCGTTGCTATTACGGAATCCCTTGAATATCTCTTGATCAATCATCTTAGCATCAATTCCATTCACATAATCAGCTCAGAGCGAATTTGCGACACAGTGTACTGGCCAGTTATCAAAGTGAACGGTTTTTTCAGGGTGCCAATCACGTGTTGCTATGATGAGTCCTGAGGAATTTTTTGTACGAATCATTTGTTCTTGTATGGATGGTGCAAGGAGACGAGCTCCATTTACTGCAAGGGATCCCCCTTCTGCAAAGTCGTTTTGATAATCAACGACAATGAGTGCTTCTCGAGTCATATATCAAAATATAAATAGTAAAGGTGTATTTATTACACTTATTAAGTGAGAAAATATTTAAGCCATCTTTTGGCCTTTCTTTTATTAAGTGTTATATTTACACTTCTAAATATATGAAAAAAGGGCTTCTTGTCAAAAAGAAATTGTACTTTTTACACTTTATATGAAATTTAGCCCTCTTTATCCAATAATGCGAGGATATTTTGGATATGATGAACTACCTTTCATTCACCGTACTCACACCCCTTTCTTCGACAGCGTTCCCCTATTCGATCCACCAGTTGTCGAAATTTCTCGTCATGATTCTTCTTGAGTCAACGAAGGTTTCATCCTAACGAGGTATACATCAGAGAAAGTTCTTGATTCACCTCTTCGAGAATCTCTTTTGGTAGTTCATCTTCATGAAGCAATGTCTCAATAAATGCGGTTGTGGTATGAATAATGTTCTCTATAGTTGGCTCGATATCTTCCTCCTCGTGTAACCCAGAAACCTCATTATTTAGAAGAAAAGAATGAATAAAATTCCATGCCCGTTTTTCATTTTTTACCACTTTAGGATATACGAGAATTCGTGCAAGTTCGATAAATTCAGGTGGAAGTTGTTCATTCTCATTCGGCGTCTTAAACTGAGAGACCGCCGTATTTCCAGCATTGTAACCATCTGAAAAAATACGATAGTCATGGAGAATAGCCTCAAGAACTCCTTCCTTCTTTGGATACGTTGCAAACATTCTCTTTAATTCGCGAGAGCGATTGACGGCAGCAAGAAATGTGCGTCCTACCATGAAAGATCGTTCCTTTTCAGGAGTATATCAGGCACGAAGAAATGCATCATGAATTGAATTCATAAGAAAAAATTATACTGCCAGTATAGCAATAACATATCTCTCCCGTCAAATTTATCCACCCCTTCCCTTCTCACGAATAGAATACACACATCCACAATAGTTCTGACGATAAATATTATGTTCTTTCGTATATTCGACCGATCGCTCAAATCCTCCTCACTTTCGAAATGGAATATCAAGAAAGGTAAGATTGTAACGTTTTGCATACTGATGTCCTATGGAAAAGAGCTTCTCGAGATCTTTTTTTGGACTCGTATTGAGCGAGCTGGTGTAATAACGGAATCAGAGTCGTGCGGCAAGCTTCGCGGAAACATACATTCTCATATCGTAACAATTGGTGCATTTTTCTCATTTTTCTGGCGTATCTTCGAGTCATCGGATTCTCTGGAAAAAATTCTTTACATCATACGCTCATTTGATAAATGGAATATGCTCAATTTCACATACCTGCTTAAATGCCTCAAATCGCTTATCATGTTCTTCTTTCGGTTGAATATTTGGATCATACCAAAAACATACAATATCATACTCATCACGGAGCTCAAGTATAGGCATCGTAACATCCGGACCACAGCACACATGTACAAGAAGTTTCTCTCGAACCTTTGGCTGCTCATAGTAGAGCTTATGCGCGAGAATGTATGACGAAATCCTCTTCGAGAGTCAGGAGAAAACGAAATCCTTCGAATGATGAATGTGCTTCCAATATTCCTCACGAATTTCCTGTCGAATAGCAGTACTGGAGATATCTGGAAAATGAGAATCCTGAAAAAGTGTAGATAATTCTATTGTCTCAGGAATATGAGAATCATATCCCTTTCTGGGTATAAAAATCTTTGATATCTTTTTTGCAGCATATCACTCTTCGTCCCAATCTGGCATCGATGAAATGGTATCAGTCCCAAAAATATGAATGCATGGACCATATTTCTTTTGAACATATTGATCTACATCCTTTGTAATCATTTCATCCTCCCATGTAATAAATTCGGTATCCAAAATAACCCTCTCATCGGAAAGCTCTCGTACAAATTGCTCATATAAAGCAATTCTGTGTTCATTTGAAATGTTGTATACCTTATCATTGCGTGGCCCGGAAGGTATGACTAATATCTTTTCAGGATTTTGAAAATGAAGGAGTGCGCGGATGATGGCAGCATGACCAGCATGGGGCGGATCAAATGCTGCTCAGAAAACATAAATCATATCACAAAAAAATCATAGGTTATCCTATGAAAAAAAAGTGGTTTACAAAATAATTATTTTAAAAAATCCCCTCATTGTTCCCTGATATTTTTCATTCGTTCCTTCATTTTCAAAATCCTGAAAAGATATTAGTCATCCCTTCGGGACCACATAAGACAATTCTGTGTTCACTTGAAATGTTGTACACCTTATCATTGCGTGGTCCCGAAG
>SSGK01000062.1 GCA_008015855.1 Candidatus Altimarinota bacterium
AATGAGTATTTTTGCAACGAATACAAATGCTCCACCAAAAGAGTTAAATAGAATCCAGAGTTTTCTTACCTTATTTTGTTCAATAGACGCGTGGTGAATTCTCTCTGAGAGAATGGCAACCTCATAGTCATTTCTATCAAAAATTCGCATGATGTTAAGATTTGTGAAGCTATCTGAGATTCTTCAAAATACCTTATCCCAATATTTATTTGCCATGCGCTGATTTTTATGCGCTGATTTTCCAATAATCATAATACAGGCTATACTGATAGGAAGAAAAACAAGGCTGAGAAGCGTCATTTTCCAGTCAATTCACAATCACATTATAATGAGAATAATGGCAATAGATACCTGAGGAATAATTCGCAGTATTACAATATCACCAGCCTGCCAAACAGCTTCTGCTCAGCGATCGATAATTTTTTGTTTTTCACCATGTTGCACGCCGATATGGTAGTCGATGGGAAGGAGAAGCATTTTTTGCATGCTTTTTAATAAAAAATTCTGCCAATCCCTGTGTTGATAGGTGAGAAGTGTGAGTGCAAAGGCATAACGCGCGAGTATGGACGCGAGAGTTATTGTAATCCAGAAGATAATAGTTATCAGAATTGATTTTGGTATTTCTCCGGTTGGATTTTTTAATTCTCTTTCCAATTCATCCACCAGTATCTTATAAAAATAAGGTTCACTTACTATGATGCTTATATAGATAATAAGAATTGATCCGATTTTCCATTTTGCTTTTTTTACTTCGTGGAGGTGATGAAATACTGATTGAAATGTTGAAAACTTACTTTTCTGTGAGGTTGTCATTTTTCGTAAATGTGAATAATTTTTTAAGAGGATCGAGAGTATAGAGTGAACCCTCTTGCATTGTTTTTTTAAAACTTATAAGTTGCCTGATTTGAGATACTCCATTTATAAAGTCTTTTTCTTCTAAGAGAATGTCATCATTTTTAGTATAATAAAGAGCATTGTGATATTGATGATTTCATCCTGACCAAGGGAGTGGAATAATAATTTTTTTAATACCGAACATATCTAGTTCTGCCAGAGTTGTAGCACTTCATCGTGTAATGGCAATATCACTCCATTTATAAAGTTCTCAGAGCGTATCAGCATCCGCAAAATCAATGGTTTCCATGTTCTTCTCTCTAAAGAGTTGTTTCATCTCGGTATTTTTGAGTCATAATATAATCTTTATTGAGAAATCACGAAAATCATCGCTATTTTCAAGAATCCATTGAAATATATTTTTTGATCCCTGACTTCCACATATAACGAGTAAATGTGTTTTTTCAGAGTTACCCAGAGGATTTCCTGGTTCTTTTGATTTTTGAACCAAGAGGGGATTGATTATTTGCCCAATGACTTCTGTATTTTTTGTATGAAAATACGATTTTGCTTCTGGGAATCAGAGGAATATTGTCTTTGCAAAGAGTCATGTAATGCGATTTGCCAGTCATGGAACAGTATCTGACTCATGGAGGTATACGGGTATATGAAGCATCGTTGCAGCAATGGTGACAGGGATGGATACATGACTTCCCTTTGAAAATATGAAATCAGGAGTATGTGTCTTTAATATGCTGTATGCTTCTTTTATTCCGAGGGACATCTTATAAGGAATCAGAAGGTTTTTCCATGAAAATTCACGACGTAATTTATCCGCATGTATTGCATGGAAGGGGATTCATGCTTCTTTTGAGAGCCTGTTTTCAAGTCATCCTTCCTCTCATATCCAGATATAATCATTCTCTGGGAATGTCTTTGCCAATGAAATAAGTGGAGTGATGTGTCATCCAGTCCCCCCTCCTACGAAGGCTATTCTATAATTTTTCTGCATACGTATGAATGGCTTGTATTATATTTTTTATGCTGG
Organism: Candidatus Altimarinota bacterium; assembly: GCA_008015855.1. GTDB lineage: Bacteria > Patescibacteriota > Gracilibacteria > BD1-5 > UBA2023 > SSGK01. The sequence goes on from SSGK01000062.1 coordinate 1,883, forward strand.
TAAAAGTAGGAAAATCATCTGAAATAATCTCCGAATAAGGAATCCATTTATATTCAAAGATTTCCTCCACTTGTGGGATTATCTGGATATTATCTTCGAGTAATCCATAGAAAATATATTCAACTTTTTTACGATTCCTTCATTTTCTATCTATATATTTTACTTCGTATGAAATAAAAGGGCATCCGAGGTTATGTATTGCGTCCTCTTTAAGACACGATGCTATGGGTGATAACCAAGATACGGTTTGTATTCAAAATTCTTCCTCGATTTCCCGATTTACCGCATCAATCAGAGTGATATCATCCTTCTCAATGTGACCACCCGGAAGGACCCATTTTCAATCCGATGAATGCCTTACGAGAAGGTATGAGTTCTGATTCATAAGAAGAGCGCGTGTACATATTTCTGTTTTCATGGTATTAGCGTATGTGATAAGCATTGAACATATCCATCTCAATATATCAATTCATCTCAAGAATTGTAAGGATGGATGTGGTATCTTGTATTGATAGGTTTGAATGAAGAGATATACCCTCTACAGTATTTATTCACTGCTGTAAATAATGAATTATCATCTCCTCATCGTCTGTGAGGGATGATACAATATTTTTCTCTGGCAATGTTTCCTTTGTTATATATATTTCTTCATATTCTTGAATGATATCTCAAGAATTGAGCGTGCATTTTGCTTCACCAGTGGCTATAAGCATATTAGTTCCTTCACTCGAAGAGTCAAATATATTTCAAGGAACTGCGAAAATATCTTTTCCTTGCTCGAGTCATAGATGAGCAGTAATCAGAGTGCCTGATTTTATTCAAGCCTCTGCTACAAGTATTCATTTACTTAATCCTGCAACGATTTCATTTCTTATAGGGAAGTTATAACTTTCAGGCTTCGTTCAGAGTGGGAAACAAGAAATAAGAGCCCCGTTATGATCGATGATAGCATCAAATAGATTTTTATTTTGAACTGGGTAATAGGTATCAACACCAGTACCAAATACAGAAATTGTTTTTCCTCAATGTTCCAAGGTAATAGAATGAGCTAAGCTATCTATGCCATATGCTCAACCACTAATAATGGTGTAGTCATGATTTATAAGATCCGGAATAAACTGATGAAGTATCTTTTTTCCATAGAATGTATTTTTCCGTGTACCAATAATTCCAAGTGTTTTACTCCTTGATAGGATGGTTTCATCTCATCTTACGTAGATTATATACGGTGCATGGTATAGCTCTTTTAGTATTATTGGATAGAGTTCTGAGTGAAATGTAATAACTTTAATCGAGAATTTAATGAGTGTATTTCGAATCTCATCTATATTCAATCATTCTTTTGCTGCTATTATTTTTTCTCTTCGGTTTCATTTGAGTGTTAACGTATCAAGGTGCAAAAAAGCATCTTTATAATTATAATCTTTTGAAGGGTCTCAAAAATTGACTTTCAATTCTGAATGCGTTAATCCAATGCTATGAAGTCCTATGAGATAAAGATCATTCTCATTAATGATGGTTGAATCCATATTTTTTCCGGTTCATGAATAAATACTGTAATTTTCGTATATAGTTTCATTCGGTTGTGATTTCAAAGTAATCAGATCCAGAGTTTCGATGTATTTGTACTAATTTATTCTTTTGCTCAAGAAAGAGAGAAGAATAGTTGGTATCTTTAAAATTGAAAGCATCAAATATATATCCATGCTTTTTTGTAGAGATATGAAGGAGCTGACTTCTTTCTGAAGGCATTTGATTTTCTTCCAATGGATTTTTTATATGAATCCGTACGACATCATTTTGTTTTGTGAGTATTTTCCAATTCTTTGTATCAGGTATTTCTAGGCTATCACTCAATAGAATGAGGAGTGTATTTTTAATCTTATGATTTACGAGTTGAGTGAGAAGGGATTGAAAATTATCTACCTCACTTGGCTTCTTTTGTGTATGGGTGAGAAATATCTCTCGGATATACTGGCGCTGTTTGTTGCCTGGTTTCGATGGTATAAAGGCAGTATCAGAATCTTCTAGATACATTCCAAGGGAATGATTTTCTTTACTGCATGCGGTAATTATTTCATCCAAGATATCATAGAGTGCCTCCATCTTTGTTTTCTCATCCTTTCTTCCAAAATAAAGGCTCGATTGAAGGTTGACTGCAATAAAAACCCGAAGTTCTTTTCATTCCTCATAATTTTTTATATAGGTTTGATTTCCTGATTTCGCTGTTGCTTTCCAGTCAATGAGCCGAGAATCCTCAGCATTGTATTCCCGAATATCTGAAAATTCAATGCCACTTCCTTTGTGATGTGATTTTTGGTTACCAGAAAAGAGAGATGTTGACCTTTTTTTTGATATAAGCTCGAGAGGGAACATGCAGTGTTTTAATTAACCTGATAAATGTTTCAACGAGAATAGAGCGATTGTTTATCTGGCGAAAGAATCGTAGGGAAGAGAATATCACACACTCGAAATATTGATTGAAATTCAATTCGGAAATCACAAGGACATGAGGTACAGGTTGTATTTCAGACAATAATATTTTCATTCAAGACAGCACGTTTCATACATATGTTGTATGAACCAATTTCAGTAATTGTGTCCGTGTAATGATTTCATGTTGGAATATATGGACACCCTTTATTTTCAACCGGTCCGAATATCTCTGGACAGAGATCAAGAACTTCTATTGTCTTGCTGGGATCTACTTGGACAACAACCGTAGCAGTTGCTGTATTTCCATCTTTATCTTTCACGGTAAGTGTTACAGTATAGCTTCCTACATTGGTATATGTATGGGTTGGATCTTCCGTCGTACTCGTTGCGCTATCTCAGAATTTCCATTCATAGGTATATCATCCGGCTCATCCATCTGCAAATCCATTAAAATTTGTTGTGAGTTGGTCAATTCCATAGATAGGATCTGCATTAATGGCAACCGTAAGTGTATTAATAGAAGGATTTTGCGTTGTTGCTCATGGAATCGTAAGTTGCGATGAGGCGATACTACTTTCCCCGCTATCATTATCAATTACTGTGAGGGTGATATTCCATGTTCCAGGATTTAATGTGAGATTATCGAGACACTTTCATGTTCGAACGAGTTTTTCTCAGGTATTTTGATTTACAAAAAGCCAATGATATGACATGTTAGGGCTTGTATCGTTGGTTTTTGCATAGAAATCATAAGTATTATCATCAAATGTGAGAGGGGTTTCTCATCCACAATTTGCAGGCGTCTTATCCTTGATGATGATGTCTGCGGCTGGTTTATTTGTAAGGGAATTATTCTTGGTTGATGGACAACTTAAAACCGTATCTCCATCAGGATCACAATTTTCTTTTACTTCCACCACAATCTTATTGATAGAGATATTTCCTACACTATCTTTTACGGTAAGGGTCACAGGATATACTCACGGTTTTGTATAGACGTGACTCGGATCGGCATCAATACTGCTTCCACCATCTCAGAAATCCCAAAGATACGAATAAGGTGGAATTCATCATTCAACAGTTGAATCAAAGAGGGTTGGTATTCAAACAGGTTTTGCGATAGCTGTTATGTAAGAAGAAAGTCCAGTATCGTTTGATCATTTTTTAATATATACTTGCGCAATTGCAGTTGTTACCTCTCATGTTTTTTTATCGGTCGCAGTGAGTGTAATCATCCATACGCCCGCACTTGGGAAGGTATGATTATTGAGCCATTTTCCATTTTTCGAGCTTGTTTCTTTTGTTTGGAGATTAAGAAAATCCCATTTATAGTCTACATCGGATCGTGTAATATTTGAAAGAAGCTCAGCATAAAGGTCAAAAGTATCTTCTGATCCATCTAAGGTTGGACTGGTTCCAATTCCATTTTCAGAATTAGAGCTGTCTTTATCGAATAAGAGAATTTCTACTCAGAAATCACTTTTTCCGGTGTCAATATTATTACATTGATTGAGAGTGAGCATCTTTGCTGCCATATTGGCAAATTCGGAACGTTTTATCTGTTCAGCAGCAAGTGTATAGATGGACTCAAGTTCATTAATATCAATAGTAGTATCAATAAATAGGTTTCTATATCATTCACTAATAAGCCCAGCATCAATGGCCTTTTTTACATATCCAAACCAGTACTTTACAAAGCTCATATCTCATGCCTTTCATTTTCCTGAGAAGACAATATTTTTTTGTAGTTCTGTATTTTGCTGTTCGGTCCACATTCCTGCTTGGCGTAATAATACCGCTACGGCTTCAGCGCGTACAATGTTATTCATTGGACAAAAAGGTACCTCTCAGTTTGAATCTGCAGAGTTATAATTTACTCCATTTTGACATGATGATATATTGGTTGCGGGATCAAAATTATATCATTCTACTATATCTTTTTCCTTTGCATAAGAAATACAGTAGAAATAATGATTGATTTTTGTTACATCGAGAAAAGGATTGATCTGATACTTAATATAATCTTCAACACTAGGATTGATGCATCGATGACATGAAACACCAACAACAATTCACACGAACATATCACGCATGATTTTTTCATCCGGATAGAACAAGTGCTCCGCATTATCGCTAATGATTCATTGTCTATATAATTGAAGGACTGAAGAATAATATGGATCTGTTGTTTTTATATCTGTAAAAGGAATAGCACTTTCACCAAATGTATTTTGGAAAGTAAAAAGTGCAAGAATTCATGAAAGAATAAGTCGCATCCAAGACATAAAAAATAGGTGGGAGAATATACACTGGAGTATATATTTTTTTTGAGAAGATGCAAATATTACGGATGAATGATAGTGCCACCAATATGATTTCCAGAATAATGATCAAGGATTCAGGAATGAATTCAATCACAGATATACGTGGTGATTCAATTTTTCACCCCATCACGTCAAACTTCTAACTTTGAACCCATTCATCCAGTTCCTCATTTAGAAGGTTTTCAGCAGACGTTTTCAATAAAGGAGGGGGTAATATGTGTTCACTGTATCATAGGAATGCGAGTGCTGGAATCGTCTTTATCGCGATAGCAGCCATTTTCACTGGTAATAATAAAAATAGCAGATGCATGAAAAAGTTCCGCTAATAGAAGTGCATTTTTATCATTGTCAGCACCTCGCTTCAGCGCAATCATTTCCTCGGTTGCAATTGGATCATTTTCATTAGCAATCGGAAGTATATTATTCTCCCAATCGCGCTTTACGGTATCGAGAAGTGTTTTCTTTCGAGCATCATAATCTGTAATATCAGCATGCGTGAGAAGAAGTCATCCAACGGATATAGTATGCGTTCAAAATTTTCTATCATACCCACTCATGAGCTCAGTCCATCCTATTTGTGCAAGTACTTTTTTATCATTGATATCAGGTCGCTTCTTTCTTCCAGCTCAGACAGCTCAAGATGATACCAAAAGAATTCGTTCTTTGTATTCTTGTATGAGAGTGCTTATATCTCGAACCATTCGATTTACTTTTTCTGAAGTTTCAAAATTCTCAAGAGATTCTGTTCCAATCTTAACAATAATCATATTTACAATTTATAATATTATTTTTATAATAATTTTATTCAGGTAAATTTCAAGTAATTATTGTTATAAAAAAACACCATATGTATGGTGTTTTTTTATTATTCTTCATTTCTTGGTTTCATGAGAGGAAAGAGAATGACATCACGAAGATTCTTTTGTCCTGTAATGAGTGTAAGAAAACGATCAATTCAGAATCCTAATCCTGATTGAGGAGGCATGCCGTATTCCATAGCGCGTACAAAATCATAATCAGCAGAGGTTGCCTCTTCATCACCTGCTTCAATTGCCTTTGCTTGTTCTTCAAAGCGCTCTCTTTGATCAATTGGATCAACCAATTCAGAATATGCTTTTATGATTTCCCAGCCATTCACGAGAAGTTGAAATTGTTCTACAATGTACGGATTGGTATCACTGGTTCGTGCCAGTGGTTGCATAAACTTTGGATAGTTATAAATGAATGCAGGTCATACAATCTGAGGTCGAGTCTTCTTTTTATAGAGGTAATCGATCATTACTGCGAGAGACATTTTTTCAATTCCATCAATAACTACTCCGATATCTGCGATTGCTTTTCTCATTCTATCTTCTTCACCAATCGAAAAATCACGAATATCAATTCAAGTATCTTCTTTTATCCTTTCAGCATAATCGATTCTTTCCCATGCCTTCATAAAATCAACATCGCGAGCATTTCACTCCTTATCTTCGATATTAATAATTGGTGGAAGTCCAAGTTTTTGGAAGAGTGTTTTCACCATCTTTTCGGCAAAGTTCATATTATCTTCATAATTCCAGTATACAGCGTAGTGTTCTACCATGGTAAATTCCTGGAGATGAGAAGGATCACTTCATTCATTTCTGAAGTCTTTTGCGATTTCAAATATACGCTCAAACCTTCCTACAGTAGCTTTTTTAAGAGCAGTTTCTGGTGATATTCTTAAGAATACATCCAAATCATAGTCATTATGATGGGTGATAAATGGCTTCGCAGCAGCCCCACTCGCAGCATTTCAAAGAATTGGTGTTTCAACTTCAAGGAATCCATTTTCTTCATAGAAATCACGGAGTGACTTCATGAAACGAGAACGGAGAAGGAAGCGATTATATGTCTCTTCGTTGGTAATAAGATCGAGATATCGTTCTCGATAGAGTGTTTCTTCATCAGAAAGTCCATGCCATTTTTCTGGAAGTGGGCGAATTGCCTTCGAGAGAAAGGTAAAATCCTTCGCAAATATTGTGAGCTCTCATTTGTGGGTGTAAAATAATTCACCAGAAATTCAAATCCAGTCACCAATATCAACCAATTTTTCCGCAAATTTGTATGCGGTTAATTCATCATTGATATTTGGGGTAGTGGTGTTATTGAATTGAATAGAACAATTTTCTCGTGAAAACATAACCTGGATCTTTGAAGTTCCGTCCATAATGGTCATGAAGAGGATTTTCCCAAAACTTCTATGGAGGATAACACGTCCTGCAAGAGAGATATTTTGGGTTGGATTCTCAATAATTGTCTCGATAGGACGAAGTGATTCTTTTGAAGTCTCGAAAAGCTCAACGATCTAATTAGTTCTTTTAAAGCTCTGTGCGTATGGTTGAATTCAGAGTGCACGCATCTTTTTTACTTTCTCAATTCTTGTGAGTGATTCTTCGGAGTAAATTTGAGCCATAGGATTTTATAAAGTGATAAATGAGATTTTGATAGAGGAGATTACATTTCGGTTGGCATTTTTATGCCGAGAAGTTCGAAACAGAGTTTGATTTGTTGAACGAATTGAGAACAGAGGGAAAGGCGAAGGAGGCGTAAAGACTCATTTTTCTCTTCTAGAATCTTCGGAGTATGAACGTAGAATGAATTAAAGTTCACAGCAAGTTCATAGGAGTATCCTGCAAGTATGTGAGGTTTGTATTTGTTCGCAGTTTCCTGAATGATATCATCCATGCGAATGAGTGATTGGATGAGGGATTTATCATAAGTGGAAAGTTCGTTTTTGGTAAAATCAATTTGTTCCTTTGTTTCCTTAAAATCATCGGGGAGAATCTTTTTTGCTCGGACATAAGCATATTGAATGTATGGTCCTGAATTTCATTCAAAGTTGAGTGCCTTGTCCCAGTCAAAGACAACATCTTTTTCTCGGTCTTGTGCAAGGTAGGAGTACTTGATGGCACCAATGGTAATAGCTTGTATATTATCATCTGAAAGCGATCTTCATCTTTCAGTGAGAATATTTTTTGTTCGGGAAAAACCGTCTTTTATAATGTCTTCAAAAAAAATAACCGTTCCATGACGAGTCGACAT
>SSGK01000007.1 GCA_008015855.1 Candidatus Altimarinota bacterium
ACTTATAGCATCTTTATTGTAAGGAATCTGGAATATGCTTTTATCATTTCTTTCTATTTTAATTAAACCATCATTTGTTAATTCAGAAACTATTCCATAAGTTTGAAATTGTTCTATCAAATCGCCTATATTATTAACAAAGGTTAATCAAATAAGAAAGCTTTTACCCTTTAGATATTCTTGCAATTCTTCATAAGTCATATCTTTGTATTACGTGTATTTTTCTATTATCTTGATTTTAGCATATTTTACAAGGAACTTAATCCAATAATATCTCCCGATTTATTCAGGAGATTTTTGTATTTCCCTTCTTTTAGATATAATCACTTCATAATTGTTGCTCTTAAAAAAATCCCTCAATGCTCACACGAACCCTTGAAAAACCAATAGAACAGAAGCCTGTCACCAAAGAAATCGAACAAAAGGTGGATGAACGTGGTTTCTATCTCTACGAATGGATTTCTCCGAAGGAACTTCGGATGACACTCGATAATGACTATCTCACCATAGTTCGCTATGGGAGTATTCCTCTTGCCATCATTGCGGCAATTACTGGTTTTATTGGATTCGCTGGAGGAATTCCTGGATCAATTATCGCCATTCTTTTCGTACTTGGGCTCTTCTATCTTGTCATCTTTGTTATCCTCTTTTTCTGATTTCTCCGAAAATCATATCTCTACACTCGTGGTGCAAATGTTGTGATAACGGATAATCACTTCGTACAAGGAGGAAAGGTTCTTGAGAAAAAAGATAAGAAATCTATTTCTGAACGCTTTTCATTGTACGAAGAAGTATTTCATGAGAAATTCCTCGAAGCATCACGACTCGCAGAAAAGAAACAGACAGAGAAAAAGGCACTCTTTGAAAATCTAAAAGAGATAGCAATGGGATGAGGAAAGCTTATAGAAAATGTCGGGCGCTCTCGCGATTCTGGATGACTCATTCTTGTTATCATTCTCGCTGGATTTCTCTACAGTTTCATGATGGCGGGAGTGTATTTTATTGGGATGTTTTTTATCGCACTGTTTGGGCGGTTCTTTTGATGGATTGCCCATCTCTATCTACTCGCCATTAGCAATAAAGAGCATATTATCCAGAATCTCTTTTCAGAGATTGATGAGAGCGCAACACTTCTTGAGTCCGAGAAAGAAAAGACGATTTCACTCCTCGATGAAGCATCACAAAATAAATGGCAAGAAAATCTCCTCGGAAAGATCAATGAATCAACTGCCCTCCTCGGGAAAATATCATGAGATGCAGTACAAGATAGCATCCAGCTTCGAAAGACACTCGAAAGCTCACAATATAAGGATATTTTTAATTTTATTAAGTACTGAAATTGGATCAAAAAACAGATTCTTGAACCGATTGATTCGATACTTTTGCTCCTCAAAAAAAACTATGATACAATACATAAAACCATTGTAACTCTTGAGGATGAAGCAAAAAAGGTTTCAGATCCTTCACTCCAAAAGCCACTCGAACTCCAGAAAGAACGACTCCTTCTCCAGAAAGAAAGTTTCGATCGAATTATCACGATGCTCGAAGATTACAAAGAAAAACTAAAATAATTCCTCCATGAAAATAAACGATACAGGTGAAGAAAGCGATTACCAATCGTTACGCATCCTTGTAAAACGCATCCTCGAAAAAGCACGATCCAAAATCCATATCTATCGACCCGTGCACTTTATCGGTGCTATCATTCTCTCTATAATAAGTATTACACTATTTTCAGATAGAATAGAGCTTTTTCTCAATGCTGAAAGGACAACGGGAAATATCACCTTGATTCATCAAAAAAATGGAACATGTGACTTCTCAGATGGAAAAAATCAACCCTGTACGATATTTACCACATGGATACAATTTCAAACACTTTCAGGAAATATTTCTCAGTTTAAAAATACATGGGAACAAAATGTGAAATGACACGATCAATCTACCACTTTAGCAACACGAAAAGTAGGAGAAAATGTAAAAGTAATATATAATTCAAAAAAATATGCCTCTCAGGCCTTTGAAGATACCTTTGTAGAAATCTGGTTACCCGTTATCTTAGTTATTATTTCGCATATTATTCTTTTTCTTTGGTCTTTTTCTCGACCAAAAAATTATCATACCTAAGTCCCTTTATTATGACTCAAAAAGATACTGGCTTCGATGCCTTCTTCCAATCCATTACCACTTCCCCAGAATTTAAGGCTGCCGTCACAAAAGACTGGAAATGAGATTCTATGGAAGCACTGGAAAAATCACTCAAGGAAATGCAAGCATGAGTCGATAATGCTTCCACTATTATGAAGAACTTAGATGAATCATTCCATACTCCGGAAGCAATCTGAGCAGCCACCAATCCCCCAAAAACCTGAAATCCTATGGATGAACAAAATACGCCTTCCATCGAGATACAACACTTTGAGAAGAAAGACGGAAAACCTTGGGGTTTTGAAGCAGTGGCTGGAATGGATAATCTAAAAAAGGAATTACAGGATAGTTTCATTCGCCCTCTTCGATTCAAATTCATGGTGGAACGCCTCAAATCCAATACAGAACCAAAAAATACCGAATCAACTAAAGAAAATAAGAACCAAGAATTGATTATCAAACTCTATTCTGAGTATGAGAAATTTAAGATATCTATCCCAACAGGGATGCTCCTCTATGGTCCTCCTGGTACAGGAAAAACATTTATAACCAAGAAACTAGCTGAAGAACTTGGGTGTGGATTTATCGCAAAAAATATGGGAGAATTTGGTTCTTCTTATCTCCATCAGACCACGAAAAATATCAAAGATTTTTTTACCGCAGCAAAGAGTGCTGCCGAAAAAGAACCGATTATCCTCTTTCTCGATGAAATCGACTCACTTGTATCAGCAGGCACGGATCGTGTCGATGCGAATAAGGCAGAGGAAATTAGTCAATTTCTTCAGGAATTTAATACACTTGAAACCGCTCCAAATCTCATCGTCATCGCCGCAACCAATCGCCCCGATCATCTGGATCCAGCGATTCTCCGATCTGGTCGTCTCGATAAGAAAATCTATCTCGGACCTCCCGATGAAATCGCACGAAAAGAACTCTTTCGTATGTATATCGAGAAAGCTGGTCGCCCGAGTGAATCCCTCGACTATGATGAACTCGCAAAAATCTCTGATGGATATGTATCAGCTGATATAGAAGCCATTTGTGACGAAGTTGCGCGCGATGCAAGCCAGAATCTCTTGAATCTTATCGACGAAGCAGAAAGTGGTGTTCTTACGGAACAACACCTTGAATGACATGAGATTAGTATGGATTCACTTCGAAAAACAATCTCAGAAACTCCCTCTTCTCTCAAGATGGTAGATATGAATATCTATGAAAGTTGGCTCGATAAAATAGCATAAAATATAGGAATTTTTGCTTTCTTATTGTAAATCTGATACCCTTATAGGGTATTATTTTTTTATTCAGAATTCTATGACTGGAACAACAATGGACACTCCTGTATTTGGTTTACTCGGAGAAACAACCAATACCCTTATTGGACTTGGAGGTATCGCACTCATTATTGGTCTCTACTTTATCGTAACGTACAATTCGATTATCAATGCAAAGAATTCGACAAACGAAGCATTTTCTGCGATTGATACCGTACTCCAGAATCGATACAATCTTATCCCAAATCTCGTAGAAGTGGTTAAAAAATACGCTGCCCACGAAGTGGCGGTATTTGATAAGGTTTCTGAGATGCGAGCCTCCCTTCTTTCCAATGAAAACAAAGGAAGTACCGAACGCTTTGCACAAGAGAATGAACTTCAATCGACGATGAAGTCTCTTTTTGCAGTCGCTGAAAACTATCCAGATCTCAAGGCAAGCACGAACTTTCTTGAACTCCAAACTCAATGGGCTGAGATGGAAGATAGGCTCCAAGGCGCTCGTCGTGCCTATAATGCTGCTGTAAAGTCGCTCAATAATAAGAAGGAAATGTTTCCTTCTAATATGGTTGCCAAGATGATGACACTTCCAGAATATGCTATGTTCGAAGCAGATGAGGCTGCAAAGACCGAAAATCTCAGTGCAAAAGACATGTTTAATGCGTAATATATGTTTGATATCGATTTTAAAAAACTTCCAAAAATTGAGGAGAAACTCGAAGGAGGGGAAATTGTATCACTCAATTGACTCTTTCAAGATCCCACTATTCAATCACAACTGGAAGCTATTGAGGAAAATAGAAAAATCAGGTCCAAGTGGAAAATAGGTATTTATCTCTTTACCGCCGGGGTTACTGGTGGACTCTCATTTTTTCTTGGACAATGAGATTTGGTAGCAGGATTCCTCTACACCATCGGATCATGAGATGACTCTTTTAGTCCAACTATCTGGGCAATGATTTTGTCATATAGCATTCCAAAGTGAATTCTCTATACAAAATTCGCTTCAAAAATAGAAATTCCCCTCAAAAAGGAAGTGCTCGCAAAGCTCTGCCCTATTCTCTACTCAAAATTGGAGTACAGCTATGATGGGAAATACTCATTCAACGAACTCGATAAACTGCAAGAAAAAGAGTTTTTACAATCATACGATAGCATTGATCTTGTGGAAGATTCCACGACTTTTACCATGGAAAAGGATAGGAAATGATTTAGTATGAATGGATTTGAACTCAAGACATCCGAAGTACGCGGAAGTGGAAAAAATAGACGTCGTGTTACCACGAATCATTGTTATCTCATGAAGATTGCTTTCCCATACGCACGCATACCACTCCAGGATGACTTACGAATACTCACGGATCAAGCGGATACCAATTCGATTGAAAAATGGTTTCTCCCTTTCTTTTTAGGATTTATCTGAACAATATTTCTACCAATCATGCTTTCTACTATTCATGAAAGCCTCTTTTGGATCGGAATTATTGGATGAATAGGGTTTGGAGTCTGGTTACATTTCTACGTAAAGAGAAAACATAATACACATCGAGTTCAATTGGAAAATATAGAATTCGAAAAGGTGTTTGATGTAAAATGTGAAGACCAGATAACCAGTCGAATGATTCTTACGCCTGCCTTTATGGATCGTATTGTACAATTCGTACAAAAAACCAATCATCAGTATGAGTTCTTATTCGAAAGCAATATACTCTACGTGAAACGGCATATTTTGAGTAGTTATCTCGAAGCAGGAACAGAAAAAAATATACTCACCAATCTCAGTGGCTTTGTTCAGTTTTATATCGATATGAAAGAGATTATCCAATTCTCTCATGATATGAATCTCATGTATCTCTCAAAAACAACAGCTACACCCCTTCCCTGAAATGATGTTCCGATTATACAAAATACCCCCATCATCCTAGATGGATGAGTGACTCAAAAAAATAGATGACTTCTTTCATTTTTTACAGCTCGCGTCTCTTAGACATCTATCACATCTCATTGCTCAAATCGAGCCATCCGTTCATATGAACGGATTTTTTCTTGTATCTGCTGTGGCATTCCGATAGAATGAATAATTTCTGCAAATTCAAGTGCGGTTCTTTCAATATTCATACGCATAAATCCTTCGGGGATATTAGCATTCGGACGAAGAAATTGTTGCATACGCTGTGGAGAATTTTTCCATTCCATCTTTAATTTTTGGAGAGTTTGGATGCAAAAATCTGTGGTAGTTGCATGTCATGCTCGATGCTGAAAAAACATATTCTCAAAATGAGCGCGACATGTATCGAGGTATTCGCCATTTCGAAATTCCTCCAGCAATGCTCAAAAATACCATGCAAGAGAACTTTCCAATTGATTTACTATATATTCTTCTCGCTCGTGTGTTACTTCTTTCACTTTTTGTCGTTCTACAGAAATGGCTCATTCAAGCTGCGAATTCAAGGCTGCTAGTACATCTATTTGTCCCTGTAGTTCAAGATTTTTACGAGCATATATATCCGATGTTTGTCGTCGTGAAAGCGCTGTCCCCACCTTTTCTGCAAGTGTTTTTCATGGGATATTCAATGGTGCAATCAGCGTATCAATCGATCGATATGCCGTCTCATATGGGATAGATTTCATCCACCATTTTTTATATTTCTCCATCTCCCTTTCTACCTCTTCCAGTAAAGCGATACGTTCTTTGAGTGATGCTTGTAGATCACTTTTCTCAGAACTCGTTTTCGCAAGTGTTGAACGAAGTTCAGAAAGCTCTGTTTGCAATGATTGAAAATTCTTACGAAATCGAAGAATCGCATCCTGTAAAAGCGTATTCAAGGATCCACGAGATTTCTCTTTTGCATCAAGTTGTTTCTCGAGTTCTTCGTTCGACAATTCGAGATGTTCGATTCGGTGTACATATTGTTTTTCCATATATCCGATAGCCGCATCTCCTCACTTAGCAAGCATAACAGCTACCTTTTCTCCGTCCATAGCCCGAACATGACTCGTTACCTGAAGGAGTGCTTGTTCGATAATTGGTTGAAAAGATGGACTCACCGTGTGAGTAAGCTCATTCCATGTTCTATCGCAAAAATCATCCATCCCAGCATAGACAGAATCTTGTACCGCTGTCATCAGATTCTCCAATGTGTAACCTATATCATGCTCGTGAATCCTCTTTCTGAGATAGAACTGAAAAATAGAAAGGAGCAGCATGATAAAATCCTTCTCAAATCGAAAAGTAATCTGTTTCAAGGAATGATTGGTAAGTGGTCGAGCATTGTATATTTCCTGAGAAAACAATGCTCCAAACATATATAACCCACTCCTATCTCTCTCTGGGATTGATGGAAATGATTCTGAGTTCATAAATATATAAGATATATATTTATTATAAATGTCAATATAATTCCCTTATTTGCATGATTTTGCAAAATCATTTTACAACGAACAATATATCACTATAATATGCACGTATTTGTCCCCGGTATGGAGTAAGTTTTGCTTCGAAAAGGAAGGTACGCATTATTTTTATTAACTTCCTTTGTATGAAGAAAAAGTTATTTGTTGGAAACCTTAGCTGGAAGATGTCTGATGAAGACCTCCAAGCTGTATTTGCTCCTTACGGTGAAATCGAAGAAGCAGTAATTGCTATGGATAAGATTTCTGGTCGTTCACGTGGATTCGGATTTGTTACTTTTGCAAATTCTGAAGATGCTGACGCAGCTATCGAAGCGCTTAATGGTACTGACGTTGCAGGACGCAATATCGGTGTTAATGAAGCACTTCCTCCAAAGCCACGTACTGATCGTTTTGAACGCAACTAATCAAACTTGTTTTCCAAAATACCCCACATATGTGGGGTATTTTTATGATTTAACATCCAATTGGCAATAAACAAAAACTTGCAGTATAATATGTGTGTATAACTATTTTCCTATGG
>SSGK01000016.1 GCA_008015855.1 Candidatus Altimarinota bacterium
GTTTTTTGTCAAAATCAGAAATAGTAATATCTCCGTTTTCCAATGCGACACGTATATCCTTATCTGAGAGGTACATAAAAATAAGTTAGTTGTATGAATTATAGGATAATTTTCTTAGAAAACAAGTATTCCTAATATACTTTTCAAACGCCAGCCCCAGAGAGATAATATGCAATAATCTTTTTATAATCCCAACCATTATTTTTATGTACCTCTCAGATAAGGATATACGTGTCGCATTGGAAAACGGAGATATTACTATTTCTGATTTTGACAAAAAACGACTCCAACCAGCGAGTTATGATATTCGTCTCGGTGAGAAGTTTCTCGTTGTTCGTCCGTATTCCATTCCAAATATAGATCCAGTAAACAAGATTCTTCCTGAATATGAAGAAATTGTTGTTACTCCGGAACAAGGATTTATCTTGAGACCAGGTGTTACGGTTCTTGGTACTTCGGTAGAAAAGTTTGGATCTGAGAAATATCTCATCCAGCTTTCTGGAAAGAGCTCATTAGCCCGTATCGGTCTTATCGTACATAATACCGCATGACTCATTAATCCAGGACACTACCTCAATATTACCTTTGAGCTTGCTAATATGAATAGTGTTCCCATTATTCTCCGTCCAGGAATGGATATAGCACAACTTCTTTTCTCAGAAATGACATCTCCTCCAGAGCAGGATTATAGAAAAACAGGACGCTATTGAGAAGGGGCGGATAACCTGATTTGATACGTTGAAAAACAGTAGAAAAGTAATGACAAATCGAAAGGAATACATATAATCCTTTCGATTATTTTTTTATCTTTTTTGCTATGCAGGTTCGAATGAAGAATGTTTCTGGAAAGTCTTTGGAATATAAAACTCCCGGTGCTTGTGCATTTGATTGTGAAGCACTTGAGGATGTGGTATTTGCTCCTGGTGAATGGAAATTAGTTGATACTGGAACAGTAGTTGCTACTCCTGAAGGATACTGCTTGGTTATCGCTCCTCGTTCGGGAACATTTAAGAATTATGGACTCATGCAGGTGAATAGTATTGGAATTATTGACCAAGACTATTGTGGGGATGCTGATACTATAAAGTTTGCTTACATCAACATGAAAAAAGAAGAAGTGGTTATTAAGAAGGGAGAACGTATTGGGCAGGGAATGTTTGTAAAGATTGAAAAACCAGAATTTATTCTAGTAGACGAAATGGGTGAGAAGAATCGTGGTTGATTTGGTACGACAGGACTCCAATAATACTTATTATTTTTAAATTCCTTGTATATGAAACATCCAGAATATCAGTATCTTGATATGCTCAAGAAAATTATGGAAGAATGAGCTGACAAATGAGATCGAACTGGAACAGGCACACGGAGTATCTTCGGATATCAAATGCGATTTGATTTATCAGAAGGATTTCCACTCCTTACCACTAAGAAGGTTTTTCTAAAATGAATTATTCACGAACTCCTTTGGTTTCTGAGAGGAGATACGAATATTAAATACTTGGTTGATAACGGTGTTCATATTTGGGATGAGTGGCCATACAAGAAATATAAGGAGCAAGGTGGAGAACTTACTCAAGAAGAGTTTATCACCAAAATTGGTGAAGATAATGAATTTTCCAAAAATTGGTGAGATCTTGGTCCAGTGTACGGATTTCAATGGAGAAACTTTAATAGCCAATGAATCGACCAAGTAAAGAATGTTGTCGAGACTCTTAAGAAGAATCCAAACTCTCGTCGTATGTTGGTTGTTACCTATAATCCCGTTCAGGCTGATAGCATGCTTCTTCCACCATGCCATATGATGTATCAATTCTATGTTGCAAATGGGAAGCTCTCTTGTCAGATGTATCAACGTTCTGCCGATACATTTCTATGAGTTCCTTTCAATATAGCATCATATGCGCTTCTTACTATGATGGTGGCTCAAGTGGTATGACTTGAACCGGGGGAATTTATTCACGTTCTGGGGGATACTCATATTTACTCCAATCACTTTGAACAGGTAAATGAGCAACTTTCGAGAGAACCACGACCATTTCCGACAATGAAGATAAATCCCGATGTAAAAGATCTTTTCGATTTTAAATATGAGGATTTTACTCTTGAAGGGTATGATCCACACCCAGCCATTAAGGCACCAATAGCTGTTTAAATTTTATTTATGTATATTGTTTTTGAGTGAATAGTTGGATCAGGAAAATCAACACAGTCAAAAAATCTCGTGGAATATCTTCGTCAGACTTATCCAGATCGAGAAGTGATTCATGTTCGAGAACCTGGATCAACTCCGATTGCCGAAGATATTCGATATCTTTGCCAGTGAAAGGAATGGGAAGATGAGGAAATGCATCCTCTCACGAATGCATATCTCTATGCCGCTGCTCGTGCTCAGACATTACACACAGTTGTCGAACCAGCTCTTCGAGCTGGTAAGATTGTTGTATCAGATCGCTCTTTTCTTTCATCCCTCGCATATCAATGAGAGGCACAGTGACTCTGATTTGATACGGTTCTTGATGTTAATAAGAGTGCTATAGAATGAGTTCTTCCTGATGTGGTACTTTATATGGATATTCCTGTTGAAACTGCTCTTGCTCGCACTTTTGATGCAGTAGGAGATAAGTGGGAAAAAATGGGAAAAGAATTCTTTGAATATATTGTTACCGGATATCGTAAATCTGCGAACCTTGATATCCTTCGCTGACGTTTTGAATTTATCGATGCAACAGGAACAAAGGAGGATATTTTTCAAACTATTACGGAATGTATTCATTCCAGATTTCAATAATGTATTATGACTCATAAAAAATTTGTAATTATCGATGCATATAATCTGATCTATCGGATGTTTTATGCTGTTCCAGAAATGCATACGGATGATTGAGTTCCTGTAAATGCTGTCTATGGTGTGATTAAGATGTTAAAATCCCTCCATGATGAGTGATGAATTGATTATCTCGTAATTGCTGCTGATGGTCCTGGTAAGAATTTTCGTGCAGTGCATTATGAGGCATATAAATGAACTCGCGAAAGAATGCCAGATGATTTACGTGTTCAGATTGATATGATATTTGAATTGATTCATCTTTTACAGATTCCTGTGTTGATCGAGGAGTGATATGAAGCAGATGATATTATCGGATCTCTCGTTTCTGGTAAATTTTCGCAATCAGAGCAAAATCTTGATTTTATTATTATATCTTCCGATAAAGATCTCTGTCAATTTGTTGGTGATAGGGTAATGGTATATGATGCTATGAAGCGCATCCATATACGAAAGGAATGAGTATATGATAAGTTTTGAGTCCCACCAGAACAAATTGTGGATTATCTTGCTATCTGTGGTGACACTTCGGATAACATTCCATGAATTCCTGGATTTTGACCAAAAAAGGCACAGTCTCTTTTGGGAACATATGGATCCCTTGATAATATCTATCTACATATTGAGGAGATTACAGGGAAGACTCGAGATACATTGATAGAATTTCGTGATCAAGCCTTTCTTTCTCAATTCCTTGCAAAGATATATACCCAACTTGATTGGGAGTCATCTCTCCTTGAAAATGCTGTTTTTCCAGGGGAATCATTCTGGAATCAGGAAATTATCGAACGATTGCAAGAATTGAAATTTAATTCACTCCTTCCATCTGATTATCAGACAAGTTATAAAGAAATCTCTCTCCTACCTATTGAGAATGTTCAAACCCTTGAATCGTTTCAGTCGTTTCTTGGTTCGATTGAGGCGGCTCCTCAGGGGGAATTATTTATCGATATCTCATCCGGGAATCAGTCGATACAGAAGGTTTCTATAGGATATGATGGAAAAATATACACCTTTCATCAGGCATTTTGGTGAGACTTATTCCAAGCGATTCTTTCATCGAAGCATCTGATTACATGATACGATATAAAAAAGGATATATTTCTTATGAAACAATACCTTCTTCTTCCACAACTTTCTGTGCCAGGCAATCAAAATAGTTTATTCTAAAAAAATCCCCTTGTGAGGGGATTTTTTACAAGAATCAGCTTAGAGAAGTTGTTGGAGTGCCTTTTCTTCGGTTTCAAGAACGGTGATAATGCTTGTGATTCCTACGAGATCAAGTGTATCACGAACATTGCTTGATAGATAGCAGAGGTAAAACTTTCCTCCATTATCTTCCATGTTTTGATAAATATCAGCAACATATCCGATAGATTTACTATTGAGATACATGAGCCCGATAAAGTTGAAGATAAGCTTCTTTGTTCCACTGGAAGCAATTTCTTGCTTAATGATAGTGAAAGTGTTGTCTACATTTGTTTCATCGAGTTCTCCATGGAATTCGAATATGAGAATGTCTCCGGCAACTTTTTTCTTTACGTTAATATGTGTTTGCATAAGAAAAATGGTTTTAAATGAACAAACCCATTATATCATGATTACTTTTCTTGCGCAAATTTTTTTGTAAAAAAGTATTTTTGATTAGACTTTCACACATGAAAACACATTTCTACTCAATTTCTGAGATTCCAGAAGACCTCAAACAGCTCACATATTCACTCCAGAGAAAAACCAAATATAGTTCTCTTTGGCAAACGTTCGGTTGGCAGAGCATGCTTTTTGAAAGTAAGCAAATCAGTTCATCCTATTTTTACGGGATGGGGGATGGAGATATTGTCGCGTATGCATGTATCGAGATTCGATCTCTCTGACTCTGATTTGAAGGGGCTTTTATAGTAGGAGGTCCTTATTTGAGTGAATCCTTATCAAACAATGAGAAGGATACATTCTTTCATTCTATGAAAGATGCTCTACAGAAACAACTTCCAGGTATCCTCTTTCTCCAGTATGAATCACTTCAAGAAGACATATATTACTTTAAGAAACAGGCCCACAAGGCGTTTATAGAACCGTATACACGATGCATTGACCTTACTCACAGTGAGGATGATATTCTTAATCAGATGCATGAGAAATGACGATACAATATCCGACTTGCCATCAAACGGGGTGTAACGGTAGAAAGAGTAGATGCTTCTCGAGAAAATATTGATACTTTCTTTCACCTTCTTCTTGAGACGACGAAGCGAGATGGTTTCGCACATAATTCACGAGCATACTATGAGTCTATGCTTCGATTTCTTGAGAGTGAAAATATGGGAGGCCTCTATTTTGCGTACAATCAAGAAAAAAAAGTGATTGCTGCTTGAATATTTGCTTATCTTGGTAATACGGCTATTTATTATTATTGAGCATCTACGTCAGATTCTCAGGAACGAAAACATATGCCCGCATACCTCCTTCAGTGGCAGGCTATGCTTGATGGGAAGAAGTTTGGATGTAAGATCTATGACTTTCTCTGAATAGCTCCAGATGAAAGCACTCATCATCATCTTGCAGGAGTGACGGATTTTAAGAAAAAATTCGGATGATATACATGGGTATTTGATGCGAAGGGGATCTTTATATATCGATCCACAGCATATACCGCTTATAAAATCATCCGAACCATAAAACGAGGATTTTGATTGCTCCTTAGAAAGTAGCCATAATGATCTCTTCTCGGATTACTACACCAATGTCTATCGACATACTTTTTGTATCGATGGGTTGAATATCATTTGGATCACTGATTGGGTCAAAGTCTTTCTTGAAATGTCGTTCAAATTCATTGATGGATATGGTATGCTTCTTTCCATCGTACTGTACTTGCGTTGAAAAGTGGGAAAATAGAACCATTACACCGTCATCGACACTTACGATTTTAATGCGGAATTTGAGAGGTGAGAGGAATTTTATATCTTCAAAGTATCCATCGTATACTTCTCATTCAAATGAGAATTCTTTCGAATCTCCTGAATAACTTGCGAGTAAATCTCAAACAGGGATAGTAAACATAGTAGAATAGGTTATTTGCTAAGATAGAAACGTTCGATCATTTCCTTGAGTCCGCTTTTATACTTTGGTTCTTTTGGGTCGAGTAGTTTTTCATAGAGTTCTTCGGGGGTAAGCCAGAGACTTTCCGAGTGTTCTTTGGGGTTGATGCTGGGAGGAGTATCCGTTATGTACTCATAGAGTGCAGAGAAGAATCGTATATTGTAACCGATATCATTTTGGAGGAGCTTTCCGAGTGGACGAATATTTTCCGGATTTAGTATGATATTGATTTCTTCTTGTGACTCTCGAACGAGTCATTCTATGTAGGTTTCTCCACTGGATACGTGTCCTCCAGCGCTAAAATCGAGTGCACCAGGGAACTTACTTTTTCAGAGATTTCTTCGAGGTATCCAGAGTTTTCACTCGGAATTCTTTATAAAGAGAGAGGAGCTTCGTATGATTCATTTTCCCGTTCGATATGCCTCATCGATCGAGAGCCTATCAATGACTTCATCATCTTCATTTACGATATCAAGAAATTCTTGTTCCATAATATTAGAGTCATTGAAGTAAACGGAGCTCCATAATCCTGTCTTGTCGTCCTGCTTGTTTGAGGTACTTTTCCCCTTCTTCCATATTGCCGTTTGACATGAGTGCTACTCAGAGATCTTCCATAATGAGTTCATCTTGTGGAGAGAAAGAGAGGGCCCTTCGGAGAATAGCGACTCACTTTGAGGTATCTCCGAGCATAACATAGCCCCATCCGAGATTTCGGAGTATTTCTGGATTATTTGGGAAGAGAACATTCGCTCGAGAAAGATAATCTACTCCTGTTTGATATGATCATTTTGCGATAGCAATATACCCGAGTAGGTATGTTCATGTCGCTGATTCGTTATGAAGGGTTTGAGCTATTTGTATCATCTCATCGGCATGGGGTATATCATTCTCATAGAGATAGATATCAGCCATTTCTTCATAGAGTCTGTAGTCATCAGAGTTCTTAATAAGAGCCTCCTGTGCTATCTTCTTCGCTTCTTGATAGTTTCAGAGGTTTTTTTGTGATTCAATTGCTTCGATGTATTGGTCTATAGATGAGGGTATCATGAAATGATTATATACAAATGAAACTCTTTTCAATAGGGTATTAATTTTTAATATTTTTTGCAATCGATCGTCCCGTTTCTTGTGCAAGACTTTTTCCTTCGTGCTTCAACGCGAGTTGTCCGCAGGCTGCATCGATATCATCTCACATAGTATGACGAACCGTAGATGGTATTCCTACTTTTTCAAGGGTCTCTTGAAACTTCTTTATAATAATTTTACTACTTGGTTTATAATCATTTCATCCCGTTCCTTCTCCTGGATTGTATGGGATAAAATTCACGTGTGCGAGTTTTCCACGGAGGAGATTTGCGAGCTCATGAGCGTATTCGATCTTATCAGTTGCTCCTTGAATCATAATGTATTCGTAGAAGATGCGTTTATTCGTCTTTTCTACATACCTATCAAGACTCGCCATGAGTTCCGAAAGTGGATATGTATGATCCACCGGCATGATAGCAGATCGTGCTGCGTCATTTGGTGCATGAAGGGAGATGGCAAGTGATGTCTGAGGGAAGTCTTCCGCAAATCGATCAATTCCAGGAACGATTCCGCAGCTCGATACAGTAATACGACGATTCGAGAGATCGAGCTTCTTCTGTGAACAGGCAATATTGATAGATTCTTTGAGATTCTCATAATTAAGAAAAGGTTCACCCATTCCCATATATACAATATTTCGAAGTTTTTTCTCTTCTCCTGCCAGATGGTGTACTGCAAACATAATCTCATCAATAATCTCGTAGAATGAGAGGTTTCTGAGGAGTCCAAGTTTCCCAGTAGCACAGAATGAACACCCCATAGGGCATCATGCTTGACAGCTTACACAAAGGGTATTTCTCCCTGATAGGTGTCGCATAA